>JAKSIF010000028.1 GCA_024398965.1 Fibrobacter sp.
GTGTGGATGAAGACGACATGAACAAGGCCATCAAGGCCATCTACGACGCATTCACGAAATAGTACATTGGGATGCAGCGGGTGATCAAAGCGCCTGCCCCTCTGTGTCATCCTGAGCAAGTCCGTGAGGACGTCGCGAAGGATCCAGTGACGAAAAAACAGCCCGCAGTTCAACGCTGCGGGCTTTTTGTATGCCTTTGGGAAGGCTGCAGCTTGTTTGTGGAGTTGCGTGGCCATTTGCGGTGGCAGGGCGCTCGTCGAATGGGCAAAATATGGTCTTTGGAAGGGTGTTTTTGCCAGAATTTTGTCACTAAATCGAAAAATTGGTTTGTTTGGTGACAAAAATTTTGAACAAAGTAATGTGTTTTGTCTTCTTCGGGTTGGGTTCGGGTAATTTTCGTGTCACTAAATACCCATAACCAAACAAATGGTGACAAAAATTCGTTGCCGAGATCACCCCTTGGTTTAAAATTGTTCTGAACAAACTAATATTTGTGTCACTAAATTCAAAATTAAATCTGTTTAGTGACAAAAAATCCGAAAAAATGACTTCGCAACTTTCAAAAGATTGTTTTTCGAACCCTAAAATCGTATTTTCCTGTCATTCACAACTCTGTTGCGCTCTCGTAGCAACACAGCTGCCTTTTACTATATGTTTTCGCTTGCGAGTGCGAGCGCTTTTGCTATATCAACACATGTCCTGAGGATCTATGAATATCAAGGAACTTTTGTCTCCTGATGTTGACCTGTCTTCGTTGCAAGCAAAAGCGGAAGAGCTTCTTGCTGCAATTGAGACGAAATCACGTAACTTGAAGAATGCGCCTGAAGGTCGCCTGCGAATTGCGCAGAGGGAAAGTGGTGTCTACTACTATCATGTGACGGACTCTTCTCCAGAGTGGGGCGATTATTTGCCACAAATGGAATCAAAAACTATTGCCCGGTTGGCGCAGAAAGAATACGACCAGACAGTCCTTGCAGAAATGCAGCGGGAATTGAAGGCTGTTGATCGTTTTTTGAAATCTTTTTGTCCGAAGCGGCTGCACGATATTTTTGAGAAATTGCTGCCGGCCCGCAGAAAATTTGTACAGCCAGTGCGTCTTCCCGACGAAGAATTTGCGGAGCATTGGCTTGCGGTAAAGTACAGCGGGAAGGGGATGGCTGCCGACGCGCCCCTGCTGGAAACCTCCCGCGGGGAGCGGGTGCGCTCCAAGTCGGAGGTCATCATCGCGGATACCCTTGACCGTCTGAAAATTCCCTACCGCTATGAATTTCCCCACCAGCTGAAAGTCCGCAGAAACAGCCGCGGTCGAGGTGACGCAGCGGCAAAAGGCCGCACCAGCGACTCGTTGCACAACCCGCTGGGCAATAAACAAGATGGTGGCCGCCAACACGGCAGCTCCCGCCGCACCGTAACATTCCATCCCGATTTCACCTGCCTCAACATTCGCACCCGCCGCGAATTCATCTGGGAACATTTCGGGCGAATGGACGACCCCGAATACATCGCAGAAACTCTTGGAAAATTCGAGACCTACACCGCCAACGGAATCTTCCCTGGCGAATCCCTCATCTTTACAATGGAAACACAGGAACGCCCGCTGAACCCCGCCACCGTGGAGGCGCTGGCGAGGAAGTATTTGCTGTAATGTATTTGGATCAATCCATGTTGAAAGTAGTCAGCATGATTTTTTTGCCGAAATTATGAAACGATAATGGAATTTTAGACAAAATTTCTATTATAACCTTGTACAAAACAAAGAAAATGTTATGAAGAATTTTATTGCGAAGATGGGTGCTGTTCTGATTGTGTTTCTAGCGGCATCGGCAAGTTATGCCGCGACAATGAAGGATAGCCGTGATGGCAAGACCTATAAGACTGTAAAGATTGGCAACCAGGAATGGATGGCGGAGAATCTGAATTATCAGACCGATGAAAGCAAGTGTTACGATAACAAACCCGAAAACTGCGACAAGTATGGCCGCCTTTATGTTTGGAGAGAAGCCGTTACCGCTTGCCCGGATGGCTGGCACCTGCCCAGCAAGGAAGAATTTGAGGAATTAGAAAAACTTGCCGGTCAAAAGGCTGGTGATATCGACAAGGCAGGAACCGTGCTGAAGTCCACTACTGGCTGGAAAGATAATGACGGAAAGAGAGGCAATGGGACTGACGGCCTCGGCTTTGGGGCGTTGCCTGCAGGCGACTACTACAGCGACCTCGGCTTCTACGGCGAGGGCTACGGCGCAGTCTTCTGGTCTTCTACGGAGAGCTATAGTGACGACGCGTACAGCCTGGATTTGCTCTACGGCAGCGAGGGTGCAAGCGTGATCAACTACGGTAAGTACGGCGCTTTTTCCGTTCGTTGTGTCAAGAATCCCTAGCCCTACTTAATCCTGTCCCCGCAATATTCCTGACGACCGCAGTTCTTGCAGTGGGCGCCCATCCATAGGGTGTCAAACTGGTTGATGGCGGCTTCGACGATTTGCGGATCATTAGTCAAAATACCGGCTTCAAAATTACGCTTGAAAGCACTTTTCATGCCGATGCCCGCACCTGTCAAGTTGGCAGATCCGATGTAGGCCACTTCCAGGTCAAAAATCACCATCTTGAAATGTACGCGGGGGCAAAGCACTCGTTCCAGGTCTGTGGCCAAAATCGGGAATCGGTCAAAGTCTTCGCGGAAATTTGGGCCCGGTTCCTTGGCGTGAACCAGGCGCACGCCCACGCCCTTTTTCAGCAGGCCCGCAATTTGTCCCAGCAGGGGAATGGCCTCGTCGTTCTGCTTTACATACAAGTCCTTGATGTCGGCGGTACCAATCCACAGGGTGTCGCGAACTTTTGCGATACGCTCGATGACTTCGCTGTAATGCTCTTCGTTGGCGATGTACTTGGTGAAAATTTCGGACATAGACTTCTCTGGATAAAAAAGGCTGGAATAAAAAATACTATTTATGAAACCAATGAGTCTCAAGAGAATGTTTTCAACTGTATTCGTCTGTGTTTTTTACGCACTGCTGTTCTGCATCATTACTGCCTGCAACAACTCCTTCACCGACGATCGTGACGGTCAATCCTACGACATGGTGCAAATCGGCAACCAAATCTGGATGGCGGAAAACCTGAACTTCGCAGGCGCTGTTGATGCCGGCGCGATTAACCCGAAAGATGGCGCGGCCAACCCGAATGTCAACGTTTCTAACGGCGCGACTCTCGCATCCTTCTGCCCCGACGGCGACGATCGCAACTGCAAAAAATACGGTCGCCTATATACATGGGCGGCAGCGCAGAAAGCATGCCCTGCAGGATGGCACTTGCCTTCCGCCGATGAGTTCGATGCCATGTTCATGGCGACGATGGCTGCGGACGTTCGCGGAGCGGCTATGGCCCAAGCTGCAAACGTTACAACTGTTGGCGGGTTACTCAAATCATCCAGCGGTTGGTTTAAGAAAGGAAACGGCACTGACGCGGTTCACTTCAACGCACTCCCTGCCGGCTACATGGCCGCGGCGGAAAACTCCAGCGGCCAGCCCGACGCTTCCAGCGAATCACCTGTAGGCAAGTTCGATGGCATCGGCGGCTATGCTCATTTCTGGAGTGCAACGGAAGACCCAAACGAGCCTGCTTTCGCCTTCTATCTTCATCTTTCCTTTAGCAGCAAGGAAGCCCTCGTTAAGCCTTACGATAAAGGTGAGGCTCGCTCCGTACGTTGCGTTCGCAACTAATGTGGTTTTTACCTAGTATGATTTTGTAGATTATTCCTGCTGCATTGAAGTTGCGGCGTTGTTATAGTTTATAGATCGCTTCCTGCGTAGACCGGAAATCTGGTGGACCGCAGCGCGGTCTTTTTTTATCCATGAATACCTTGTGTAGGTGTATCTGGCGGGATGTCTGTACGAATTTTTCATTTCGATGAGAACTCGCCACACTTTGCGAGGTATTAAACCGGGAGGAAGCATGAAGGGCTTGAAAATGGTTGGCATGAAGTGTATCGGCAACAAGAAGCTGCTGGAGGAACCGCTATCGCGTATTGGGGTCTTTGCCTCGCGTTCGGAGGATCCCGCCGTGGGAATCATTCGCGAACAGTGGGCCATGAAAAAGGGCAGGGAACATCGCTGTATTGTAGGAACATTCCATTCCAAGGCGGAGTGCGAGTTGCTCTATTTCGTGTTGAAATATGGAGGCTATGCCGTATGGTTTATGGGCTGTAGCCTTCCGCCGAAACTTCCAGATTTTTGCAAACGTGCGATTCGCAGTCGAAGGCTTCTTATCGTGTCTTGTTTTAATTCAGAGCATCATTCTTATGCTAGGGCACGCTACTGCGCTCACCTGGTTGATATGTGCACCAGCTATCTGGTTGTCTGGTCCATGAAGGAAAATGGGATGATCGCTCCTATTTATAACAGGGCTGTTACCAAGGGAAAGTGGGTGGAATGTTTTTAATAATTATGTACAAAGTGATACAACTAAAACAAGCCGCTGATTGACTTATAACGAGTAGAACTGGGCTAGGTGGAAATAATCACTAAAAAAAGACCCCGCCTTTGCGGAGTCTTTTAATTTCTTGCGTTGTAAGGTTCGCCGTAAGGTTGCGAACCTTGGGCGCCATCTTACTCGGTAAGACGCAGCGGCATCAGCAGGAAGCTGAAGCCCATGTCTTCGCCGACCGGTTCGATAATGCAAGCGCTGATGGGGTTGTTCATCTTGAGAACAACTTCTTCGCTCTTGCACATGCCGAGGATTTCGGAAATGTAGCGACCATCGAAACCAATGCTGAAGCTGCCTTCACCGTTGTGGGTAACAGCGATGGAGTCGCGAGATTCGCCGCCTACATCCGGGTCGGTTGCAGACAGTTCCATGTTGTTGCCGTTGATCTGGAAACGGATCTGGTGAGTACGGGGATTAGCCATCGGCAAGATGCTGCGGACCTTGTTCTGCAGGTCGGTAACGTTAGCCTGTACGGTACGTTCGAAGTTCTGCGGAATCACGGCGCGGTAGTTGGGATAGGGGCCTTCGTACAGCTTGGAAATAATCTGGGTGTTGCCGGTGCTGAACAGGATGTGGGTCTCGGTAGTACGGACTTCGATTTGTTCGTCGTTCTTGGCCAGGCGGAGAATCTGCTGGAGAACCTTGGGCAGGATAATCACGCCACCGTCGAGGTTGGCGCCTTCCTGTTCGATGCTTGCGCGGCCCATGCGGTGACCGTCGGTAGCAACCATGGAAACCTTGCCGTCTACGGCTTCGAGGAACACGCCGTTCAAGTTCTGGCGGGTGGAGTCGCTAGAAACTGCAAATGCGGTCTTTTCGACGAGGAATGCAAGTTCGCTAGCTGCAAAGGTAAGGGAAGTGCTTTCGACTTCGGGGAACGGAGGGAAGTCGCTGGCGTCAAAACCCATGAGGGAGGACTGACCGAGGTCGCTCCACTTGATGCGGGTCAGGTAATCCTGGACGTCTACACTGATAGTTTCGATGGAGGGGTCTACCAGAGCCTTGACCACTTCGGAGAACTTGCGGGCGTTGATAAGGACTTCGCCGTCGCGTTCGCCGTTTACTTCAAGTTTGGTCCTGATACCCAGGTTCAAGTCCGTAGCGCAGAGCTCGAGGATGTTGCCTTCGAGGCGCAGGGAGAAGTTGTTAAGAATCTGAAGGGTAGACTTGTTAGGAATTGCGGTAATTGCAGTCTGCAGAGCTTCCTGCAATGCGGCCTTTTTGACTTCAAACTTCATTTATGCGCCTCTCTGGATAAGCATGGTGCCCACGAAGAAAACCACGGCGACGGTTGCGATAGCAACAATCACCCAAGTATTCAAGGCATTCTTTTTCTTGGGCGTAAAATTCTTTACGGTTTGTTTTGCGTGTCTACGATCCTTACGACTCATAGAATTCTCCATTTTGTTTACAGATAAAAAACTAATTTTTTTATGGACACGAGGAAATTTTTTATGGATAAAACACCTCTAAATAAGCTTAAAAACAAGGCTGTGGGATTTGCATCCACTGCTCTTTTGCGTGTAGAACTGGCAACCGAGGAATCCAAGCTGAAAAAGCGCTTCCAGGCACTGGGCCAGAAGCTCCACGGAGCCGTTCGCGACGACCTGCTTGCAACCATCAAGGACGACCCCTCTGTAGTGGAACTGTTGGGCGCCATCGAGGAGCAGAAGCGCCGTATCAAGGACCTTGAAGACCGAATCAACAACCCGGGCGAAGCTGAAAGTGAAGAAGCTTGAGATTCACGTATTCCCCAACAAGACCTCTAGCGGAAAGAGCTTTAGCCTTTCCCTGGTGAAGGCCGTACTCTTTGTGCTTTGCGTTGTGGCTGCCGTGGCCGGCTACCTGATGTTCTCTCCCGTTTCGATTTTAGACAACATAACGAGCGGAAACATTACGGCTCTCCATCGTCAGAATTCCTCCATCCGTAAGGAACTGAAGACGATTCGTGCTTCCGTTGACGAATCCATCCTCAAGGCGGAAGAGACCCGCGCCCTTCGCGATAGCACCCTTCGAAAGAGCGGCCTTGGCTTTGCGCTGGAATCTTCCGTTGATTACGAACAAACTATTGAATCCAGGAAGAGCCTGATGGAAATGGAATCCACCTTCAAGAAGCTGCTGACTGCTCTTGAAAAGGACAGCGCCCTGGCGGCGAAGATTCCGGTGCTCCATCCCCTAAAAAATGGACATGCCATCAAGAAGCGTTTCGAGATGGTGTACGATCCCTTTACTGATAGCGAGTTGCCCCATCGCGGAATTGACTACGTGGCGGTTGAAGGCGATACGGTCTATGCGACCGGTGCGGGCTTTGTAAGCGAAATCCGCAGCCATCGCGGCTTTGGACTTTCCATGAAGATTGAGCATGCCAAGAGTGTCCGCACGTTCTACGCCCACTTGGGCAAGGCCCTTGTGCCGCCGGAATCCCTGGTGCGTCGCGGTCAGCCCATTGCCATCATTGGCGAAAGCGGTCGTGAAACCAGCGTTGGCCTGCATTATGAAATCCGAGTCAAGGGAAATCCGATTAATCCGGAACTGTTCTTTATAACAAAATAGGCTCAAGACTTTTGGTACAGGGTTTGAGGAACGAGGTCTATATGTCAAATTCCGCTTTTGAACAGAATGTAATTGCCCTGGTATGGGACTGCGACAAGACTCTCATCAGCTCCTATATGCAGGAGCCGTTGTTCCGTTACTTCAATATCGACGGAGCAAAATTCTGGGCCGAGGTGAATGCCCTGAAGGCTCGCTACGGCGCCCAGGGAATTTCTGTCAATTCTGACACTTGCTACCTGAATCACATCTTGACCTATGTGAAGGCGGGTATCTTCAAGGGACTTTCCAACAAGCTTCTTCGTGAGTTCGGAAAGGAACTGAAATTCTATCCCGGTCTTCCCGACTTCTTTGGCGAAATCAAGAAACTGATCGAGGAAGACCCCAAGTACATGGCTTTTGACATCCGGGTGGAGCATTACGTGGTCAGCACCGGCTTTGCGGAAACCATCAAGGGTAGCGCCATCGCGCCCTATGTGGATGGCGTATTTGGCTGCGAGTTCATCGAGGACGTTTTGCAGCCTGGTTTCTTGGACGGTAACATCACCCTGGGTTCTATCGACCACAAGGGTCTCCAGAATGACGCTGTGTCGAACGTCACCCTGGGTTCTATCGACCACAAGGGTCTCCAGAATGACGCTGTATCGAACGTCCCCCTGGGTTCTATCGACCACAAGGGTCTCCAGAATGACGCTGTGTCGAACGTCACCCTGGGTTCTATCGACCACAAGGGGCTCCAGAATGACGCTGTGTCGAACGTCACCCTGGGTTCTATCGACCACAAGGGTTTCCAGAATGACGCTGTATCGAACGTCACCCTGGAGGGAGGCACGACCGATAGGGTCCAAGAAATCTCCCAGATCGCCTGCGCCCTGGATAACACTTCCAAGACCCGCTATCTTTTCGAGATCAACAAGGGTAGCAACAAGTATCCCGAGACCATCGACGTCAATTCCTCCATCGCTCGAGAAGTCCGCCGTGTTCCCTTCCAGAACATGGTGTACATCGCCGACGGCCCCAGTGACGTACCCGCCTTCAGTATCCTGAATTATAACGGCGGCAGCACCTTTGCGGTTTACCCCAAGGGCGACGTAAAGGGCTTCAAGCAGGTGGACGCTCTCCGCCGTGATGGCCGTGTGCAGATGTTCGGCGAGGCGGACTACAGCCCTGCCACCCAATCCTGGATGTGGCTTACGGAAAAGGCCCGTGCCATCGCCGACAAGATCGTGGAAGTGAAGCAGGCCGCCATCAAGAACAGCGCCGGCGCTCCGCCAACCCATTTGAACTGACGCTTATACAGATTTTGTTACATACAAATTAAATCAGGTGGATTCCCATTTCGTTCAGGAATCGGTTCAGGCAGAAGAGCCCGAAGCCAAGCAGAAAGATCTGGATGATGATAAAGGGGATGGGATGTTCCCTGAAATGATAGTCGCTGCCCTGGTGGGAAATGGTTCCGCGAACGATGTTGCTTATGAACCAGGCAAAGAATATAAGGGATAGTATCAGGGCCATGTTG
Source organism: Fibrobacter sp. (assembly GCA_024398965.1). NCBI lineage: Bacteria > Pseudomonadati > Fibrobacterota > Fibrobacteria > Fibrobacterales > Fibrobacteraceae > Fibrobacter > Fibrobacter sp. Next base: position 8,552 of record JAKSIF010000028.1, read on the forward strand.
CTGTCTCTTGCCCCCTAATATAGAAATTTGCGGCTTTGGTGCTGTTCGTTCCCCCACGGGGGCGTTGCGGGGTCTCCCCGCAGAGGGGGTAGGGAAAGACAGTGAAACAGGCTTGAACGAGGGGGAGGCTTCCCCCTCTCCACATAATGGCGTTTTTCGCCCTTATTGCCCCTGTCTCGTAATTCATAAATCGTAAATCATAATTATATTTAGAGTCCCCAGTTATATGGGGAAGTTTTATCGACTATCATGTTTTTGAACTACCTAGGTTGTTAATGACGAATAAGTGTAAATGTGGAATTCTGATTAGCAAGACGCCCTACGACAAGCGCTATGCCATCATGGAAGATGGTGAACTTGTTGAGCTTATCGTAGATAGCGGCAATGCGACCCAGGTTCTCGGCAACATCTACAAGGGAATTGTGCAGAAGGTTATCGCTGGAAAGCTCGCGTTCGTAGACGTGGGTCTGGATGCCGATGGCGTTCTTCTGCAGGAAGATGTGGTGGACAGGAATGCTCCCAGGGGCAAGAATGACCATGACGACGTGGCTCCCGTTGCAAGCATCGAAAGTGTGCTTCATGTAGGTGACGAGATCATGGTGCAGGTAAATGCCGAACCTTCCGGAAAGAAGGGTGCCGGACTTACCATGCAGCTGAATCTCGCCGGTAGCCTCCTGGTCTGCATGCCCGGTACCGACTTGATTAGGGTCTCCAAGCGTGAAAAGGATCCGGCAAGGCGTAGCGACATCAAGCGTATGATCAATCGTACCAAGGGTCGCGACGTGGGTTATATCGTCCGTACCGAAGGCGTAAATGCCTCCGAGGTGGAACTGACCCAGGAAATGCGTGGCCTGGAAACCAAGTGGGAAAGCATCAAGGAAAACTTTGCCAACCTGAATGGTGCCGGCTGCCTGTACGAGGAATCCAATTCTACCAAGCGTGCCATTGGCGAATACATCAACGAGAATACGGATTACGTCTACATCGATAACCGTGACGAGTACTTCTCCCTCCGTGACGATCTGAAGTCCCTGTCTCCGGACAAGCTGGACAAGGTGAAGCTCTGGAGTTCCGCCGAAAGCCTTTTTGAATATTTCAAGGTGGAAAACGACTACGCCCGCTCCCTGCAGCGTACCGTTCCCCTGCCTCGTGGCGGTAACCTGGTTATCGAACAGACCGCTGCCCTCGTGTCCATCGACGTGAATACCGGACCTAAGGTTCACGGCAAGGACCAGGGAAAGATCATCCTTGAAACCAATATCGACGCCTGCCGCGAAATCGCCAAGCAGTTGCGTCTCCGTGATGTGGACGGCCTGACCATCATCGACTTTATCGATATGGAGACCGAGGCCGACAATACCACGGTCTATAATGAGTTCTGCAAGGCAATCCGCCGCGACAAGGCGGAGGTGATTCCTGCTACCATTAGCCAGTTCGGCCTGATGGAAGTGAAGCGCAGACGTATCCATGTGGACCCCATTGGCGGCAAGACCAATGTGTGTCCGGTTTGCAGTGGCGGTGGCCGTACGGCAACCCTGGAAAGCACTCTCGGCATGATCGACCGCTGGATGGCCCGTGCCAAGGCCAAGGGCAACCTCCATCAGGTTACCCTGGTGACCAACCCCTACGTGGTTGACGTCATGTGCAAGGACCGCAGCCGCATGTTCAACTACCTGGAACACAAGCATGGCATGACCATCGACCTGATCCAGGACGAGAACGCCCACGTGAACCAGTTCTGGATGTACAACGAGAACAAGGAAGACATCACTGACCTCTACAACTTTGCCGATATGGAAAAGCCGGTCAAGGTCTCCGCTCCCAAGCGTTCCAAGAACTCCAGAAACGACAGCCGCAGCAAGTGCAAGCGCGAAATCCTCATCAGTAAGACTCCCTACGAAAAGCGTATCGCCATCATGGAAGACGGCGAACTGGTGGAACTGGTGGTGGAAGGCGTTTCCTCTACCCGCGTGCTGGGCAACATTTACAAGGGCGTGGTCCAGAAGGTGCTTCCTGCACTGAAGGCTGCGTTCATCGATATCGGTCTCGAGAAGGCTGGCTTCCTCCATCAGGAAGACGCCATGGACCGTAACGAACTGCTGCGCCGCGAATATGGCGACGACGATGACGAGGATGGTTCTTCCAAGGAAATCTCCATCGACGAGATTCTCCAGGAAGGTCAGGAAATCATGGTGCAGGTTGTTAAGGAACCTATCAGCACCAAGGGTGCCCGTCTGACGACCCACCTGAGCTTTGCCGGCCGATTCCTGGTCTGCATGCCGGGTACCAACTTCGTCGGCGTGTCCAAGCGTGAACGCGACCCGGCCAAGCGTCGTGAATTCAAGAAGGTGGTCAAGCGCCTGAAGGGCCGCGATGTGGGCTATATCGTCCGTACCAACGGCCTGAACGAATCCGAGTTCGAAATCAACAAGCAGATGCGCGAACTGGAAAGCAAGTGGGAACAGACGAAGTTCAACTTCGAAAACCAGCCTGCCGAAACCTGCATCTACGAAGAGTCCGATTCCATCGAACAGACTGTCCGCGAATACTTCAGCGACAACACCGACTTCGTATACATCGACAATCGCGAAGAGTACTTTGCCCTTCGCGAGTACCTGCAGCGCCTGTCTCCGGACAAGCTGAACAAGGTGAAGTTCTGGAACGAGAAGGTAAGCCTGTTCGAAAACTTCAAGATCGAGAACGATTACTCTCGCTCCCTGCAGCGTAAGGTTCCTCTGCCGGTTTCCGGCGGTAGCCTCATCCTTGAACAGACCGAAGCTCTCGTGTCCATCAAGGTGAACGAGGGCCACAAGTGCCGCGGTCTGGAAGTCTGCCAGGAAGCTTGTCAGGAAATCGCCAAGCAGTTGCGTCTTCGTGATGTTGGCGGTCTCATCATTATCAAGTTCCCCGAGATCGACGAGTCCGCACGTGAAACGGTCTACAACGAATTCCGCAAGGCAATCCGTCGAGACAAGGCTCCTATCAGCCCGTCTCCCATTAGCCAGTTCGGCCTGATGGAAGTGACCCGCAAGCGCGTCCGTGTGAACCTCATGACCGAAAAGACCGAAGTCTGCGCCGTCTGCTGTGGCGGTGGCCGCATCGGTACTCTCGCTGGCACCTTGGGCATGATCGACCGCTGGATGGCTCGCGCCAAGGCCAAGGGCCGCATGCGTGACGTTACCTTGGTTGTAAGCTCCGCCGTTGTGGATGAACTCTGCAAGGACGACTGCAACATCTTCCGCTATCTCGAAGCCAAGCACTTCATGAAGATCAACCTGGTGGAAGACGAACACGCCCACGTGAACCAGTTCTGGATGTACGACAAGAACAACGAGGACATCACAGAGCTGTACAACTTCGTGTAAGGTGGCGCCGGGGCAATCCTGGAATCAAACCTTAAAAAAGAAGGCCGTGCAAACAAGCACGGTCTTCTTTTATTTTTGGTGAGAGAGAAGCTCTTTAATGAATGGGGGCGGTGTTCGCCCCGCGGGAGTCTTACATTTCCAGGTCCAGCTGGTTTACCTGGCCGCGACGTACGCCCCAGAGCTTGTCGCGGGTCTGGTCCATGGTAGTCTTGCCGTTGACCTTGATCTTGATCTGGAGTCGTGCGATGTACACGCCGGTACCGACCACGCGGCCGTCGTCTGCACGCATGTTCCAGGCCAGGAAGATCTTGCCCTTGTTCTTAAGGCAGCCGCCTTCGCCGTAGACGGATTCGTCGGAGCACCTGATGGTGTTTGCGTCACCGCCCACATATTCGCCAAGCTGGCTGTAGTAGCGGGTCTGGTAGTAGAGTTCTACGGCATCGTCGGATACCAGGGACTTGGAACCGTTGCGGAATTCTTCAACATTGTATTCGTTCAAGGTTCCGTTCTTGATTGCCTCGATAAGGGTTTCGCTTACGCCAGCCTTCTTCAACTCCTCATCCATATCGCCCCTGCGGATTGCGTCGTACAGGTCTGCCTGGGTGACGGTGGAAATGTTGCCAATGGAGATGGTGGTGTCGCGGCTGTTTTCTACGCTGACGTCAATCAGCATCTTGATTGCAGCCACCTGGTCCTTGGGAAGCTTGCTGGTGTAGTTCTCTGCAGTGATGGTTCCTTCCATGACTGCGGCCACGGTCTCGTCGCTGATTGTGTAGCCTTCGCCAACTTCGCCACCGAGGACACCTGCGGCAATATCCTGGAAGATCATGTCCCTTGCCTCGGTCTCGGTCATGCTGGTGATGACTGTGTCGTAGCTGGTGGTGCTGCCCAACTTGGATTCTACGAAGGCGTCGAGAGCGTTGATGTCCTTCTGGGTTTCCTCGAACATAATCTTGGAAATGTCGAAGTCAATCAGGTTGCCTTGCACACCAAGGGAGTCGCCGATGCTCTGTGCATCCTGGGTCGTATTGGTAATGAGGGTCGGCTGGGTGGTTTCCTTCTTGGAGATGATTCCGTAGGGGTCCTCGCCAACGGCAACCACACCCGGGCTTTCGTTACTCAGTTCCTGGTCACCGGTGATGGTTACCCAGGGATTGTTCTTGTGGGGAAGATTTCCGAGAAGGTCCTGAGTGATTGTGTTTTCATCGACTGCAAAGTGGATCAGGTCTCCATTGTCAGGCATGATGGCGTCTTCGGTGGAGGGACTGTAGATCAGGATGACGGTGTTGTCGCTGCCGCCCTGCTGTACCGGGTTCTCGGGATTTTCCTTGACACCGGCGCGCATGCAGATCAGTTCGAACATTTCAAGATAGGCATCGCGGGATTCGTCGGTGATTGCCTCACTGAGAGTCAGAGTCAGTTCGCGGTTGCCATCGCTACGCTTGGCCTTGACGGCCTTGAGAATGATGGGGCCGACGCCATCGTCGATGGGATCGTTTTCCGTATTGAACTGGGTGGACTTGCCGTCCTTGGAGTAAGTAAACCAGGAATTGATCTTGCCGGTGTAGGGCTCGCTGTTGCCACCGGTGAATTGACGGCTGCCAAATCCACAGTTGTCGTCGGAGCATTCATTGCCCATGGTTTCGGCAGTAATGACCAGGTCGGTTCCGTTATCCAGCACAATGTACTTGGTAGTTGTTGCAAAGGCTTCGCCGAAGGTGAACTGGATGGAGTCCAGGGTGGTCTCGCCCTTCAGCTTGCGATCGTACTGGACGAACATGCTGTCGGCACGGCCGTCGCCGTTGCGGTCGACGATGATGGCGTTAGACACACGGGGAATAGGCGGTTCCTTGAAGTTCAGGTTGATCCAGGAGGATGCTGCCGCGGCGGCGCCCTTGGCGGTAAGCGTTACGCCTTCGACAGGAGCGTTGGCGTGGACGTAGAATGTGGCGTGGGCGTTCTCGTCCAGCATGACGCTGGAAATCTTCTTTCCGCCGATGGTATCCAGAATGTCAATGTTTGGGTCGGAGAAGGTCAGGTTGATCTTCTTGTTGTAAGTAGAGACCTGTGCCCATTCTTCCAAGAAGGTGATGTTCACCTGGTAGGTGGCGTATGCCCAGTCACCGATCTGTAGGGTATCGCCGCTTACTTCCTTGCCAAGAATCTTCCACTTGTCGTCTGCAAAGGCTACGGTCGGAATGGCGTAAGACGGAATGGTGATTTCAATGACGGTGGACTGGCTGGGATCGGACTTCAAGGTAATTTCCAGGAAGTAATGGCCGGGAGCCAGGGCGTAATTGTCTACGATCTTTGCGGAGTCGATACTGAAGGTAGAATCGTTAAGGATGACAAGGCCTTCGTAATATGTCTTGCCCGGTTCAAGAATCTCGGGTTCTGCCAGGTTACCTCCAGTAAGACGGAAGTTGGATGCACCGCCGGTAGTATCCACTTCGGTGTTGCTTGCGTCGAGGCCGCAGGAGAGCTTGTTCTTCTTGTTGATCTGCCATACGCCGTAATTGGTTGCAGTACCGCGCTTGTCGGAGGTGACAAAGATGGATGCGTCCACCTGCAGGTCAATGGAAGTACGCATGCGGAAGTTGGAGGAACTAGTGTGGCGTTCTACGTAGAAGATATGGAAATCATAGGTCTCGCCGGGAACCAGTTTCTTGCCGTTGTTCTGACCGATGGTGTCAAGGAGCACTGCACCTGCTTCCTGGGCGTGCTGGCCACCGATATCTACGGCAAGGCGCCTATCGATGAACACCCACACGTCATCGTCACCATAGAAGTCGAAGTACTGACCGGGAACATATTCGAACTGGGCCTGGATCTTTACGGTAAAGCCAAAGTTGTGGTTGCCACCGCTGCCGTTGAGCCAGTCGAAATAGGGGTTCTCGATAGTGCCCGCATCATCAAGATACTTGAAATCATCCAACAGGAACATGCCGCCCTTGTTGTTCTCGTTACCCTTGGAAATGCGATCCTTGGAAACTTCTGCCAGCCAGAAACCTTCGTCATCCATGGAGATGTAAATGTCTCGGCAGGTCATGTTGGTATATTCGTTGCCCTTGTCGTCCTTGGCTACAACTTCTGGCAGGAACCAGTCGGCTAGATGGGTGGTTCTCAAGCACTTTGACGGGAAGGGATCGGAGGGAACAGGAACACCATTCTTGCCCAAGTCGTACTGGACCATGCCTTTGACGCTGTTACAGCCACCAGAACCGAAGTCAGCGCTGATACCGTTGGCGGGGTCGCCGTTTTGTCCCTTTCCATCACCATCGCCGCCAGTGCCGTGGAGCCAGTCAAAGACTGTTACCGGGAACTTCTTCAGGGGGCAGTCTCCCAGAACGCCGGGGTACTTGCTGAATACGGCGGGGGCGTCATTCTTGTAGCCCTGCACCCAAATGGTGTCGGTAAGGGCTGCGATGGAATCCAGGTTGATTTCTGTGGCGGCAGTAGGCTCTTCACTTACCATGCCTTCCGCGCCTACGAAATTCGTACCGATGGTCTGCTTGAAGAAAACATTGAGTCCTGCCTCGGAAGGTGTGACGGATGCCTTGAACCAACCGCAGTACTTGTCAAGTGCGGTCATGGTGGCGACGGAATCGCCGTTCAGGAAAAGAATGGCGTTGGTGTTTGTCCAGGGAGTAAGGAAGTTGATGACCTTCTTCTTGGTTCCGGTGTTTCCGCCTGGGTTCTTGCCCGGGTCCTTGTCACCGGGCTGAGTTGCACCGGGATCCTTACCTGGTTCAGTAGCGACAGAGGAACTGCTTTTTGCGGAAGATGAGGAGGATTCTGCACCGGGCTTTCCCGGGTCAGAGGGCTTGGGTGCCTCTGCCTTCCAGGTTCCGTCTTCGGCGATGGTCAGTGAAACGTTGTTTCCGCTTTTGAAAAGCTGGCTACCGGGAATATTGACCAGTTCCTTGGAGCACTTGTCGTCGATGTAGAATATGAAATTTCTCTTGTTCAGCTGGGTTGTCGAATAGCTGATTCCGTCGCCAGCCGTTCTGCAGGATTGGCTCTGGGTGCCATTGTTGTTTACGACCTTATAGAAAATTGTACCGTCGTAGTCGACATCGGCGGTATAGTTCGCCGCAATGGCGGCGGTACTCAAAGTCAGGAATAATGTACTCAACAATTTTAAGGGGCGCAGCTGAACTGCCCTCTTCTTTTCATTACACCACATCCAATCTCTCCATTAAGGGATTAAACCCTTTACCTGTACTGATTTTCTTACACTAGAAATAAATTTTTTTAATGAAATAAGCAATAAGGCTATAAAGTTCTTACACACTTGTAACACGGTTTTACCGCCTTGAATGTGTAAAAAAAAAGAAAGACTTCCATTTTTCAGGAAGTCTTTCGAAAAAACGGGCTGATTTCAGTTTTTTTTGATTAGAGACCCAGGTCAATGGCGTTCACGTCGCCGCGGCGGACACCCCAGAGGAAGTCCTGGGTACGGTCGGTAATGACCTTGCTGTTGACCCTGATCTTGATCTGGAGACGGGCGATATATACGCCGGTGGAGGCCAGGCGACCATTTTCGGCGCGCATGTTCCAGGCCAGGAAGAATCGACCTTCGTTACCCAGGCAGTTCTTGGCGCCGTCATCCTTGAAGATGTCTGCGTTGCAGCTGATGGTTTCAGACTGTCTGTTCACGTATTGGCCAAGGCTTGTGTAGTAGATAGCCTCGTAGTAGAGAACGGTGTTGTCTGCCACGGCGTCAACGATCTTTTGAATATCGGAATCGCTTCCGCGGGTGTAGTTGCTTATGTTCTCTGCGGTCAGGAGGCCGTTCTTGTAAGCATCCACGATGACATCGCTAACACCGTACTTCTTCTTGGCATCCTTGATGGAAAGCTCGCCGGTGGAAACCTTCTTGATGAGCTCCTCGATGGTGTAGGTCACCGTGGGAGTACCGTCCGGGTTTGTGGGAGCGTCCTTGTCGAAGTAGGCTGCTGTGGACTGCGCTGCCTTGACGATTTCTGCGATTTCGTTTTCAACAAGGGTCTTCATGTCCAGGTCGCCCAGGTAGTGGCCCTGGGTACCGTAGATTGCTGCAACCTGTTCTGCGTTCAGGGTGGTTTCGCTCTTGACAAGCTTGGGCACGGTGGCGTTGGGGCTTGTGATAATGACCCTTGCGCTATCAAACGTTGCGGAACCCTTGTCCAAGGTAATAACACTGGGGCTTGTAACGGTAACGCGCTGTTCGCCGGTAATACGGACCCAGGGGTTCCTGTCGTGGGGGCCTACATCCACAAGGTCCTTGGCTTCGCCACCGACTGTAATGGGGGTGAAGCGGACAGAGTCGCCTACGGCCGGGATGTAATCCGTTTCCATGCCCTTGGGGAAGACGAGCCTCCACTGGTTTGCAGGGATGGTTCCGATATCGCTGGCTTCCTTGATGGTGGAATCCTGCACGCCATCCTTCCAGACATGGAACCTGAATAGATCTGTGCTTGCATTCTCGCCATTGACGCCTTCGCTGAAAGTCATCTTGAGAAGGGTGTTGCCGTCGCCCATGTATTCCACTTCGGCGGCGGTAATTACGGGGCCTACGCGGTCGGTAAGAGCGCCATCCACAGGGAATATGGACTGCTTGCCGTTTTCTTCGTCAGTATAGGTGTACCAGATATTGATCTTGCCGGAGTAAGCCTTTTCCTTGCCGCCGGTAAAGATGGCTGTGCCGAAACCGTTGCCGCGGCCATTGGCAATGATGGATGCTTCGGTGGCGCCATCGACGTAGCTTGCGGTGTAGGTCTCTTCGAAGTATTCATTGAATTCGCTAAAGATGAATCTTGCGGAATCCAGAATGCTCTGGCCGCCAAGAGGCTTGTTGAACTGGATCCAGATGCTGTCGGAGCGTCCATCGCCATCGCGGTCATAGATGTAGGCGACTTCGATCTGGGGCACCGGAGGTACGGCCATGTTGATGTTTGTCCAGCTGATGGACTGGTTCTTGGCGCCTGCGCTTGAAACAGTCAGGGAGGCGTTAACGATTTCGTCGAGACCCTTTACGAAGAAGCTGGCGTGACCCTGCTGGAGGAGGACTTCGTTAATGGCGTTGCCCATGGAGTCGCAGGGGAGCAGGTTCTTGTCGGAGGTCGTGATGCTTACGGCAATGCCGCTGTACATGGTTGCCCATTCTTCGGCGTACATGATGTTCACCGGGTAGAGGCGGCCGGCCCACATCTTTTCGTCCTTGATAAGGCTGATGGGGAGGGTGTCGCTGCTGACGTTACGATCCAGTTCGCTACCGAAGGGAGACCAGAACTGGGTATAGCGCAGAGTGTCCTCGGTTTCGAAGTCGATGGTAAAGTAGTTGGAGTCCTTTACGCTTGCGAATGCCAGGTTAGGCAGTTCGTAGGGATCCACAGTGAAGTAGATGTCCTTGTAGGCGTCGGGGTTGCTCTTCAGGCTTACGCGGATGTAGTAGGTTCCCGGAGGCAGAAGCATTGCCTTGCCAAGAGCCTTGAGATCCACTGTAACCTGGGTGTAGTCGTTCTCGATGGAGATGCCGCCGAAGTAGAGGGAATCCTGCTTCAACAGGAGGCCGCCCTTCGAGACGCCCTTGCCGAACAGGGTAAAGTTGGAAGGACCAAGTTCGATCTTTGTCTTTTCGGGGCTGGAGCTAAAGTCGCAGGCCAGTTCGCGTTCAAAGACCTTCTGCCAGACTTCCTTCTTGATAAGCTTTTCATCGTCGGAAAGATTCTGGAAGAACATGCTTGCGTCAGTCTTCAGGTCGATGGAGGTGCGCATCTTGAAGTTGGATTCGTCCCTATGTCGTTCTGCATAGAAGATGTGGAACGGATAGGTTTCACCTGGGGTGAGGTCCAGCTTCTTCAAGTCGATGGAACCGTTGGACTGGTGATGCTGACCGCCGATGTCCACCACTAACTTGTTGTTGATGAACACCCAGACGTCGTCATCGCCGTAGAATTCAAAGTACTGACCGGGAATATATTCGAACTGGGCCTGGATTTTCATGGTGAAACCGTAGTTGTGGGTTCCCATGTCGTTACCCTTGATCCAGTCGAAGTAGGGGTTCGGAATGGTTCCTGCAGAATCGAGGAACTTAAAGTCATCTAGGAAGAACAAGCCCTTTTCGGGACTTTCCTTGTTCTTCTGGCCAAGCCAGAAACCGTCGTTATCCAGGTTCAATTCCAGGTTACGGCATGTGACGTTGGTGTAGGCCTTGCCGTTGACCACTTCCAGGGTTTCAGGCAGGAACCAGTAGTCCAGATGGTCTGTAATCTTGCAGTTCTCGGGGAAATTTGCGGCACGAACCGGCACGCCGTTGGGGCCAAGTTCCTCTTCCACCATGCCCTTGGTCAACTGAGCGCAGCCGCCGGTACCGAAGTCCTGGCTAGTCATGCCGACCTGTGCCTTGGCGTTGGCTTCGTCGTTGCCGTCGCCATGGAGCCAGTCAAACATCATCACAGGCAAAATCTTGGTGGGGCAGTCTCCCAGTTCTTCGGGGTAGACGGTAGACATTTCGGGCATGCCGTACTTGGCCATGATCCAGATGGTGTCTGCAATTTCAAGAAGGGAGTCCAACAGGATTTCTTCTTCTACGGGAACGTCCATTCCCTTGATAATGCCCTGGCTGCCGATGCGGGTTTCGCCGATGGTCTGTTCAAAGGCTACGTATACTTCCTTGGGAAGGATGTTGATCGTGGATTCGAGCCATCCGCAGTACGGAGACTGCATGGGCTTCATCTTGGTATCGTTGCCATTGACCTTCATGATGGCTGTGGTGTTGGACCACGGGGGAAGCAGGCGCACCGTCTTTGTAACAGGGACCGGGATGTAGACGTCAGTGGGCTTGGCGTTCCTTACGTCCATGGTGCCGTCGTCGTTCAAGACAATCCATACTTCGTAAATGGGCTGGGTGGTGTCCCCTTCCACATAGTCGGGGAAGATTTCCTTCAAAGTGGGGAGGGCCGCCTCGTCCTTGAACAGCAAGGAATCGCAGGTGCTCTTGCCTTCTTGGCACTGGAGGCCGAATCTCAGCTTACGGTCGTTGATGGCCGAAGCCTTGAGACGTTCCCCCTTGAACTCAATATGGAACATTCCGTCGCTTCCCATGGAAAGTGACTTGAACTTGAAGTTGGCTTCATTATCGGCGTAGTAGAGGCCGTTGCCGTCGTAAATGACATGTGCCTTTGCGACAATCTTGTTTTCGTCTTGCGCGTTGGCGGAAATAAAAAACAGAGCCAAGCAAACTGCTATGCTCCGGAACAGGTTCAGTAACCTCATCCGTTCTCTCCTATATTTCCCTAATCAAAACCCTAAAAACCTGGACGAAAAATAACTTTTTTTTACATCTGTACAAAGGGCTGAGGGGTAAAAGGAATGTAAACTTTTCTTGCTTGTGCAAGAGAGGGAACTCTATCCGCATTTCTTTGATTGTCAATGAATTAGAAATAGCGTGGACTTCCCCGTAAATTGCGTATTTTGACGATGTTTTTGGGAGTGTTTGTGGACTTTTTAAGTTTTTTTCAAAAAATACTGTGCCACGGGCGGGGTTAAAACCTAATTTTTAGGTCGTAATAACCATTTTTAAGCGAATTTTTGAAAAAACAGGAGATTTTAGAATGAATCGCGTATATCTCGTTGCCGCTGCCGATATGGCCGCCAAGGTCAAGGTTGCAGTGGATGCCGTCGCTGCAGCAGGTCTCAAGACCGCTACCTACAAACCCTGCCTTAACGGCGCTGCCGCTGTGGAAATGCTCAAGTCCGGCGATAGCGCTGTGCTTATGGAAAAGATTGCTGCCGACTTCATCGCCCAGGACTTCGACGCTGTGGACGTTGTAGTGGTGGAAGGCGCCCAGGACATGAGCGGTGCCGCCGCCTACAAGTTCAACGACAAGCTTGCTACCGCTCTCGACGCAAAGATTTTCTGCGGTGACGATGACGCAGATTTGTACTGCCCCAACCGCATTATGCATTGCCCCAAGTGCATTGCCCGCAACCTTGCTGAACCCGCTGCTGAACGCAAGACTTCCCAGGCTATGTTCCGTGCCGGCCTCCTCCAGAAGGCTTCCAAGTCCGTAAAGCGCATCGTTCTTCCCGAAGGTTCCGAACCCCGTACCGTCCAGGCTGCAGCTCTCGCCGTAGAACGCGGCATTGCAGTTCCCGTGCTCATCGGCAAGAAGTCTGAAATCGAAGCCGTGGCCAAGGAAAAGGGCGTAAAGCTCCCCGCCAACATCGAAATTATCGAACCCAGCGCAGAACTTGCTGAAAAGTACGTTCCCACCCTGGTTGAACTCCGCAAGGCCAAGGGCATGACCGAAGAAGCCGCCCGCGCAGCTCTCGCCGACAACGTGATGCTCGGCACCATGATGCTGAAGATGGGCGAAGTGGACGGTCTCGTTTCTGGTGCCATCCACTCTACCGCTGATACTCTCCGTCCGGCCCTGCAGATCATCAAGACCGCCCCGGGTGTCAAGTCCGTAAGCTCCGTGTTCTTCATGTGCCTGCCTGGCCAGACCTACGTCTACGGCGACTGCGCCATCAACCTGAACCCCACCGCCGAAGAGCTTGCAGGTATCGCCCTACAGTGCGATGACACCGCCAAGGCATTCGGCCTGCCCAGCCGCGTTGCAATGCTTTCCTACAGCACCATCAATTCCGGCAAGGGCCCCGACGCAGACCTCGTTAAGGAAGCTACCGCCATTGCCAAGGCTGCCCGCCCCGACATGGCCCTGGATGGCCCGCTGCAGTACGATGCTGCAACTACCCCCAGCGTTGGCTCCCTGAAGGCTCCTGGTTCTGCTGTGGCTGGCAAGGCAACCGTGTTCGTGTTCCCGGATCTTTCCGCCGGTAACATCGGCTACAAGGCTGTGCAGCGTTCCGCCCAGGGTACCATCGCTATCGGCCCCATGCTCCAGGGTCTCGCCAAGCCGGTGAACGACCTTTCCCGTGGCGCCTTGGTGGAAGACATTGTCTATACCATCGCTCTTACTGCTGTTCAGGCACAGGCTTAATAAGACGACCCGATCGACTGTCGCAAACAAGAACGTGTGACGTCGATTGCTACGCGCTTCGACGACTCATAAAGATGAGTCGCCTGCGCTTGTCGGAAGACCGGCGGCTCACAGAAGACCGTTCGGCCCTAGACGTAGGTTTCCTGAAAGAAAAAATCCTCGCAGTTTAACTGCGGGGATTTTTTAGACTTGTCGCGACGTTCGAGTATCGAATTATTGCGTCTTTATGTCCGATTACTTCTTGTCAAGCTTGGCGTTGATCTGCTTCTGCAGTTCCTTGAGTTTCCAGCGGCCGCGCTTGTCTTCGAGGAAGAAGCTGGTGCGTACTCCTCGGGAAAGCCCGCGATCGATAAGGTTCAGGGCGTCTGCATAGCGCTTCTGGTCAAAGCGCAGTTCTGCCAGGAAAAGGTAGTTGTACAGGTCCTTCGGATCCTGCTGCAGTGCCATGGTCAGGTACTTGTCAGCAAGCTTCTTGTCGGGCCAGGGAAGCACCAGGGGAATGTAGGGCAGTACAAAGTGGGCTCGGCCCAGTACCTGCCAGTTTTCAGCTGCCGTCGCCACATCGCGAACTGTAGTAGCGACGCCTTCCTTGACAGAAGTCAGAGCACCACGCTCGTTACCCCACATGGAAATTGCCGTCGCATAGATGTGGGCAATCTCCTTGTTCTTTGGAAACTTTCTGTAGGACTCTTCGCTGATTGTCTTGAGGCTATCCAGCTTGCCCTTTCGCTTGTTCTTGTCGAAAGGAACAAATCTGAAGCTGAAGTAGAGGCTCTTTACCAGGCCTGCGGTTGCCTGCTCCAGTACCGTGGAATCTTCCATGGCCTTTCGGTAGCTCTCAATCATCAGCTTGGCGTTCTTGGCATCGGCCTTGTCCCCATTGGCGCGTTCTGCTCTTGCCGCATAGCAAGAGTCCGCAACACGAAGACTTTCGTTTGCGTTTGCAGCTCCGCATACTGCCAGGAGCAGGAACATGGCCAATACAAGGTTTCTCATGGAGCCTGTTTCTTACTTCTTGCCCTTGCCCTTTCCGGAGAAGTAGTCCTGCTGACGGGTTACGCCCAGCACGGCATGCCACAGGGTTCCGTTGGGGTTGATCTTCTTACGTTCGTTGACGGCGTACTCGATAGGCACGTGGGAGAATGCGTTGTTCATGCTGCCCACAACCATGTCGGTCTTGCCTGCCATGCCTGCGTGTACGGCGGCTTCAGCCAGCTGGAAGCAGAAGATGGCGTCGGTACCCTTGGCCGGAGTGCTACGAACCATGTAGCTTGGGTCAAAGTACTTGATGTTGATTTCCTTGCCAACGCTGTTGAAGTGTTCCTTGATCTTACGGGTCAGGAATTCGCCAATGTCGTTCTTGAGCACGTTGCCGCTTGCGTCCTTGCGTTCGGGCTGGCCAATGAACAGTTCCTGGCCGGCGCCTTCTGCAACTGCAATCACGGCGTGGGTCTTGCCGTTGTCGTAGCGGCTTTCAAGAGCCTTGCACAGGCCCTCGAGGGTAAAGGGAACTTCGGGTACCAGGCAGATGTTCACCACGGTGGTGGCGAGGGCTGCGTAGGCGGCGATAAAGCCGGAGTCGCGACCCATGAGCTTAACCAGGCCAAGGCCGTTGAATGCGCCGTTTGCTTCGTTGTGGGCGCAGGTGATAACGTCTGTGGCACTGAGAACGGCGGTTTCAAAACCGAAGGTTCTGTCGATCAGGTTCAAGTCGTTATCGATTGTCTTGGGAATACCGATAATGGAGATGGGCTGCTTGCGCTTCTTCACTTCTTCGGCAATGGCGTGGGCGCCGCGGAGGGTACCGTCACCGCCGATGCAGAACAGCACGTTGATGTTGAGGCGCATCAGGGTGTCTACCATGATAGCCGGGTCCTGCTCACCGCGGGAGCTGCCGAGAATGGTACCGCCGTCGTCCTGGATGGCGTCCACTACGTCCGGGTTCAGCACCTTGGGAGAATAGCCGTACTTGGGGTTGAGGCCGCGGTAGCCATAGGGAATACCGAAGATGTTATGGACACCGTAGTCGAACCACAGGGTCTGAACCAGGCCCTTGATTACGCTGTTCAAGCCGGGGCAGAGGCCGCCGCAGGTCACGATGCCTGCTCGGGTCCATGCCGGGTCGTGGAAAATGGTTTCGCGGGGGCCAGCTGCTTCCAGGGAAGGAACCGGAACGTTCTTTTCGTAGAACTGGTGAAGGCGCTTGACATCGCAAGTCAGGCTGACTCGTTCGCTGTCAGAAACGAACTGGACGCCCTTCATGGGGGACTTGAGTGTTCCGGTTCCTACGGTTTCAATGCCGAGATCGTAGGCCGACGGATTTAGCAGAATATCTTCTTGTGTCATACTAGCATCCTTTTATGGTTGCTTGGTTCTTAGCTAGCCCTTGCATCCATAAAGATACATAATCACAGATTAAATTGACAATGACTGGAAGTGGATTTTGGTCCTAAGTCCGGGGTGGGCGTTTTCCACTTCAATCTGCATATTACATAAAGTGCAAAGCTTTTTCACCATGGAAAGACCGATACCCGTTCCGCTTGTCTGTCGGGTCATTTCGTTCTCCACGCGGTAGAATTCCTGGAACACCTTCTTCATTTCGGCAGGAGGAATGCCCGGGCCGTAGTCGCGTACTGCAAGGTACATGTCCGTACCCTTGATGGCAAGTTCGATGTTGATCATCTTGTAGCTTGCGTTCTTGGAGAACTTCAGGGAGTTGTCCACCAGGTTCATCAGGATCTGCATGATGGCATCGCGGTCGATAAGCAGGCTTACGTTGTCTGCATCCGTATCGGAGGAAACCGTAAGTTCGAATCCCTGCTTTTCCACATTCCTGCTGTAGGTGGCGATAAAGTCATCCAGGACTGCCTTGGGGCGTTCCTGTCGCAGCTGCACGTTCCAACGGTTACCGTCCAGCTTGGACAGGTTCAATACGTTCTGGATCAGGCGGGAGAGACGGTCTGCCTCGCTTGCAATCTGGGTGTAGTACTTCTGTCGCTTTTCCTCGTTAAGACCGCCAAAGCTCTGGAGCATTTCGGCGTACATCTTGATGGCGGTAAGGGGAGTCTTCAGCTCGTGGGTAATGGCGGATACGAAGTCCTGACGCTTGGTTGCCAAGGCCACTTTACTCTGGGTGAATCTGTAGATTGTAATCAGGCAGATTGCAATCACCAGTAGCAGGATTACGCCTGCAGTAAGGATGGTGGAACCTGTTGCCCTTGAAGTTTCCTTGATGTACATCTTGAAGATGACGTTCTCGTAGGGCGCAGGGAATGGCTTGGATAGTTTCAGCTTGTATCGATGATCGTGGCTGCCAATGGTAAACAGGGTCGTATTTTCCAACACGATGTCGATGGCGTAAGGAGAGGAATAGGAATTGTAGATGCTCCGTTCCCTGTGAGTCATGTACTTAAGGTAAGGAATCTTTTCGACGACAAAACCTTGGACGACGGGCTGCTGTCCAATATAGATCTGTCTGTAAAAGACTATGTAGTCGTTGGTGGTTTTCATTTCCAGGTCGGAAATGTCCACGCCTCCGTTGAACTCGGGAATATCAAATGTCTGACGGAATTCTACAGGTGCGGTTTCGGCAATGTAGGCCTGAGCTTCTTCCTCTGACGTAGTCTCGATACGTGTGACGATTTTCTTGAAGTGAGGTTCTTCGCTTGCTTCGTCCGTGGAGTCTGGGATGTTTTCCCAGAACTGGTCGATCACGTTACGGAGGCCCGCGGTATCAAGGTTCGACTTGGGTTCCTTGTTCTTGATGCCCAGGGTGTCAAGAAGATGCTGTATCTTGTCGCGGGTACGCTTGCGCAGTTTCTTGTCGTCGGGGGAGAAGTTGTCCCACACGGAACGTCCGATACTGTAGTTGGTATCAGGGTAGAAAGGTGTAAGCAGATCGCCGTTATGGAAAATCTGGAAGTGTCCAACAAGACCTTTTCGGCAGACCTGTCCATCGAAATTACAGAAAGGCCCGCTGGAGTCCGGGAATGCGAAAAAGCCGGAGAACTGGGTGCTGCTGCCGCCGATCACGGGAATAGATTTCAGGATGCCGTAGTCCTTGTAGGAACGGGTATTCTCAATGACGTAGTCGGCCACGAGCCTCGTGCTCATGTCGTTGTAGGCGTTGTTCACATCTTCGTCCTGCGTCTTCTCTTCGAGGGTCGTGGACTGCTCGTAGGTATGCAGGAACAGGATGGTGAGGGGTATTGCGATGACTATGAAAATGGAAACAAACACCAGACGGTCTCTGATGACGGTCTGGTGTTTATTCAAGTAGTTGCGAATTCTATTTCTTAGCGATCGCATTCAGGTGCAGAGCGCATCTGGTAGCCTTCGCCACGGAAGGTTACCAGGAGCTTCGGATGGGACGGATCGTCCTCGATCTTCTTGCGGAGCTTTGTAATGTGGATGTCTACGGTACGGGTGTCCACGGATTCTGCGTTTTCGTAACCCCAGACCTTGCGGAGGAGTTCGGAACGGGGGACGGCGTGGTCACGGTTGTTCCACAGGTATTCGAGGATTTCGATTTCCTTACGGGTAAATGCCAGTTCCTCGTCGCCACGGGTACCGGTGTATTCACGGAAGTTCACTTTCAGGTTGCCTGCAACCAGCTTGCCTTCGTTTTCCATGGACTGGCGGCTACGGCGGAGCACAGCTTCGATACGGGCCAGGAGCATGGGCACGGAGAACGGCTTGGGAATATAGTCGTCGGCACCGAACTTAAGACCGTTGATGATATCTTCGTCGGCGTTCTTTGCAGACAGGATGATAATGGGCAGGCTCTTGTCCTGTTCGCGAATCTTGTCGCAAACGGTAAAGCCGTCCATGCCCGGGAGCATCAGGTCAAGGAGTACAAGACCATACTGGCCGGTCAGGGCCTCGGCAAGGCCGTCTTCGCCGTTGATTACATGCTTTACACGATAGCCATTCAGTTCGCAAAGGTCCACGAGACCTTCGGCGATGGCGATTTCATCTTCGATGATAAGGATATTGGTACTGCTTGTGTTCTGAGTCATCTCTTTATCTACCTAAAAATTCTTGTTGTTCCCATGGTTTTAGGCGATGCTTAGATAGCGAGGCCTACACCGATTTCTGCAGCCATGTTGCCTGCGCTGATTTCGTCAGGATAGTCGCCGCCAA
The DNA here is from genome assembly GCA_024398965.1 of Fibrobacter sp. Classification (NCBI taxonomy): domain Bacteria; kingdom Pseudomonadati; phylum Fibrobacterota; class Fibrobacteria; order Fibrobacterales; family Fibrobacteraceae; genus Fibrobacter; species Fibrobacter sp. The sequence continues at coordinate 27,048 of JAKSIF010000028.1, forward strand.
AGTAGCACTTGAAGTTGGCGTATGCTGCGATGGGGATAATGGGAAGCTTTGCGCGGAGACCCACCAGGGCATGACCGCCGATGCTGGTCTTGAGACCTTCGTCGAGGGCTGCTTCCTGAACCTTGGCCTTCATGGTTTCACCCAGGTTTGCAGCCTGTTCCTGTGCTGCCTGTACGGATGCCGGGTCGGTAGGATCGATGTTTGCGAGCATGCCGAGCATTTCCTGGACCACGCCATCAACCAGGGCGCTGGTGAACTGCTGGTTAAGAACGAAGGAGTTCATGCGGTAGGTGACACCACCACCGATGTAGGGGCGGATGATGGGGAGGGAGGTAATGGGATAGGTAATGGAAAGGTCGCCGTTCATGGAGACGAACTTCGGGTTTGCCTTGCCGAAAGGAGTGCCGCCCAGTTCGATTTCCAGGGGAATTTCGGTGAAGTCGTTAGGATTGTTGGGGTTCTTCACGTAGAGAAGGGCGTCGTAGGAGCCGAACTGGAAGTTGACGGTTGCTTCAACGTCGATGATGGGGAGGATGTCTACCCACAGCTTGAAGCCGAAACCCTGCATGGTGCCGCTGAAGCCGCCATGGGAAAGAAGCACAGATTCATCTTCCGTTACGGGCAGGGGGTCTGCTGCCTTCATCTTGGTGCCGAAGCCCGGGGCGTAATGGCCACCGATACCGATAATTGCAAAAGACTGGCTAGCCAGGAGGGCTGCAGCAGCTGCGATAACTTTCAAATTCATGGGAGACTCCTAAAATAAACGTTTTGACTTGAAACTACATTAAAAAAACAAAAAGCGGTTGTTCGAAACTGGCGAAAACAGGTGGATTTTAGCGAATTGCGGGGACAAACAGGAAAATTTTCTGTCCGCGGCTTACTTTTACATTATCAAAAGAATACTCGCCTGTTGCGCCTCCGGCATAATTCAGGGTATTTACAGAAACGCTATGGCTACCGGGTTCCACCGGGATGCGCACCATGTGGACCGTGTTGGGCATGAATAGGCCCACGCGAAGGTCTGCCTGTTCCAGCTGGCTCTGGCCCACGTCCACGGCGATGTTCTTCAGCAGGTCCAGAACGCCGTTTCCGGTATTGGTTGCCGACTTTGCCTTCTGGGCGGCAATGGTTCTCAGGATAACTCGGACTGCGGTACGTGTAATGGTGGTTGTGGATTCGTCCTTCAAGTTCTTATCAAGCTCGGAGTCCACGTCCATGTACATCTCGGGCTTGATTCGGGGCTGCTTGTCTACACTGACCGCGAATCCGGCGACGCTTTGCTTCAAGGTCTTCTTCTCGGGCAGGGAGAATCCTACGTGGAACGTTCCGCTGGAGCCTCCCGGTACGGGCGGGGCAATCAGGGTAATGGAACTCATTCTTCCTGTCTGTCCGTCCTTGTAGTTCAGGTGCATGGAACCGCCGCTGACAAACGTGCCGGACATATACATTTCACCGAGGATGGGACTGTGACCGGCATAGCCGACGATTACGATTTCCTGACCCATTTCGCGGGCCTTGGTTGCCTTGGGAGTCTGTGCCAGGGGTTCGTGCTTGAGGCCGTTCAGGTCGTTGCTTCGGTCCATGTGGTTCAGCTGTTCGTTTACGAATTCCCAGGCTTCCTTGGGCAGTTTCACTTCACCTTCGTCAAAGGCCTTTACCGCTTTCACGTAGGCGATGGCGGCGTCGTCACCTTCGCCAGCCATATCGAACACCATGGCTATCAGGTAGCGCAGAAGTCCGTTGTCGTTGACCTTCTCGTTGTCCTTCTGGTAAAGGCGTTCCAGGGCCAGGTTGGCACGCTTGGCTTCAACCAGGGCTCCGTCAATATCCTGCATTGCCAGGTAGTTCAGGATCTGGTACTCATGGAGCATGATGATTTCGAAGGGGCGGGCTCTGTAGGGGCGCACATTGTCGTTGGTAGCGATGGCTGCAGCCTCGTTGGTCACGGACTTGGTATAGAGATCCTCGTAGACTTCTTCCGCCTTGTCCAGGTACTTGGCGCTTTCGGCATAGTCTCCGTTGTAATGGTGCAGGGTTCCCAGGTCGAAGTTATAGAGGAACACGCTGTTGGATCCGTAGATGTCCTTCTCCTCTTTCTTGGCTTTGTTGATGGCGCCTTCGAATCCCCCCTTCTTGAGGGCCGGGGCTAGGGTTTCGTAACGGGTCATGGCCTTGTTGGCGCAGGAGCACAACAGGAGGGCGAGTACAGATACAAGGATTAAGGAAAAACGTCTCATAGTGCAGTAAAAATAAAAAATCCCCGACAAGGGTCGGGGACATGGTATAAACCATAGAGAGAAAAACTTTGGATTACTTTTTCTTCTTCTTGCCGGAGGATGCGTCGAGAGTGATTTCGACGGTTTCTTCGCCCTTCACGGTCACGAGTGCTTCTGCAGACTTGCGGTTGGAGCATTCTGCGCGAACCACGTGGTCACCTGCATCCAGGTTGTGGATGGTGAGAGGTGCGCCATCGGTCTTGTCGGAGTTGTCGCCGTCGACGTAGATGAGGCACTTGCCCGGAATGGTGGTCACCTTGATGTTGCCCTTAGGAATCTTGGTGCCGAAGTCGAAGTTGTTACGCTTGTCGTTGCCCGGCCAAACGTTCACGCGCTGGTTAACCAGTTCGTAGCCCTGGTCGATCACCACGAGGGTCTGGCGGCCAGACTTGACGGTTACGTTTTCAATGGGGCTCTTGCCGAGAGGTTCGCCACCCAGGTAGACATCGCTGTTAGGAGGGTTGGTGATGATGTTGATCACGGCGTTCTTGCCACGAGGAGGTGGATCGTCATCGTCGGCGATGGCGGTGGTGAACAGGAATGCCATCATCAAGGCAAAAAAGAACATTTTCTTCATGGATTACTCCTATTAAGTTTGTGCTTAAAAATACAAAGTTTTTATGGAATTTAATTTTTTTTATTGAAAAAGTTTGTGAACCAAGGACAAACAGCCGTAAATCTTGGGAAAAAATGCATTTTTTCGTATCTTTATATATATGAAGGCTCTTTATCAGAAAATCCGTACCCTAAATGGCAAGAATTATGGTCTTTACAAGTCCCTTGGCGAAAAACCTTGGGATTTTGGCGATTTTTCGTTGGAATTTATCCATGTCCAGGGCGATCCCTTTGCCCCTGCCTCCAGGGTGGTCATCAAGGCCAATCTCCAGATGCTTGGCTATGCCTCCGAGTGGGGTTCTAGCTTTGAACGCCGCCTGGCCCTCAGTGATTTTCTGTACCGCCGCCTAAGCAAGCTTGTTCTGGAACGTTATCCCGAGAAGGATGCCGCCGTCGTATTCGATGTTTCCGGCCCCGAGATGCTGGTCCGCAATTCCCTGTGGATTGATAACGGCGAACTGCGCGCCTGCCTTCAGGTGCGTCTTCCTGGCGAAGGCCGCAAGATCCAGGCGGAGGCGGCTGCCGAAATATTGACTATGGTTCTGCCGGACCTTGTTTCCGCAGGCCTTTATTACAGCAAGAGCGATGAGGCGGCCTTGAACGCCCACTACCAGGTGCTGGCGGACCGTGCCGAGATCCTCAAGGAACTTGAGAGCCGCGGGCTTTGCGCCTTTGTTCCCGACGGCGCTGTACTGCCCCGCGTTTCTGGAATTTCCGAAGATCCGATGGAAGGGGCGGTGCCTTTTGCTGCCCCCGATGAAATGGCTGTTACTTTGGATGTAAACGGCCGCAGTGTTCGCGGTATGGGAATACCCAAGGGCATTACTGTTATTACCGGTGGCGCCTTCCATGGAAAATCTACCTTGCTGCAGGCCTTGACCCGTGCCGTGTATCCCCACGTTCCTGGGGATGGCCGCGAAGGCATTGTCATTGATGAATCCGCTCTTCGTGTGGGCGTGGAAGATGGCCGCAGTGTACGCGGTACAGATCTTTCGCAGTTTGTGCGAGACTTGCCGGGCGGTGTCAGCACCAAGAACTTTACCACTGCAAGCGCATCTGGTTCAACAAGCGAAGCCGCCAATCTGCTGGAAGCCATGGAAGCAGGATCTTCTACATATCTGATTGATGAAGACTCCTCCGCAGTGAATTTCCTCATTCGCGACGCCCGTGTCCGCAAGCTGTTGGGCGATGACCGCGAACCGCTGATCCCGCTGACGGATCGCATCCGCGACATTGCTGCCCAAGGCCGCAGCTTTATTCTCGTGGCTGGCGCCTGCGGCGACTACCTGGAACTTGCTGACAATATCATTGTGATGGCAAACTACAAGGCCGAATGCGCAAAGACTGCTGGAGAGCCCTGCGCCGCCTTGGGCGAATCTTCCGTGGAGTGTCATTCTGAGCGAAATGCCGCAGGCATGGAGTCGAAGAATCTGACTATTGGTTTGCCGCCGTCGGGGCTTGCGCCTTTTGTCGCGCCTGCATGCCGCGGCTTTGCCGAATACATCAAGCCCATCCAGAACAGCATCCGCCCCACTTCCGCCGTAGAACGCCAGGTAAAGGTGAAACTTTCCGGTGACTATCTTGTACAAATAGGCTTCCTTGCTTCTGATACAAGTCGTCTCGTTACCTTGTCTGGAAAACAGCAACGCCTTGGCGCAGGATTCATGCTTTTGAATCTCTGCCAGAACGTCATGAGCAATGGGGATTCCGCGAACTCCTCCGGCGATGCAGCCTCCATCGTAGAAAGCATCGAAAAGCTTTGCGACAAGATCAAGAATGTAGGCTTCCGCAACCTGCCCCAGGGCATGAGCCGCGAAATGAGCCTTGCCCGCCCCGTAGATATCGCCTGCGTGCTGTTCCGCCTCCGCGACCAGGGACGAAAGTAACGGAAAGGAATTGAAGAATGGTGGCAAAGTTGTATCATATTCTGCTATGTGCAGCGGCGCTAGCCTTGGCGGCTTGCAATGCATACTACTATGAAGACTATACCCGAACCTTGAATCGTTATGAATTGAAGGTGGCGAATTTTGTGGAACTGGATTCCATCATTCTTCGCCAGGATTCTCTGGATGTAGACTGGCTTTATCCGGATACGATTGTAAAAGTGTCGTTGGAACATGACCACCGCTTTAGAAATTACCAGCCGATGGATTCGACTCTTTTGGCCAATTCGGATTCTGCGTCTGCCACGATGGTCACACTGTCCGTAAATAGGGCGAATTTTTCTGCAAATCCCTTGTCCTTTGAATTCAAGATGGATATTGAGTATACGGCGAAGGATTACGCAGGTGATGATCATAGACCCTATTGGAGTGGTGTTTCCACTACGCGGTTCTATTTGGATATTTTCGGCTGCAAAGATATTAACTGCGAAACCGCAGAGAAAATTGTATGGCACAATGGCAATTACTCCAATGTACTGGTTCTTGGCCCCGATGATTTCAAGTTTTCCAAAAAAAACTTTGAGCAGTTTTATGATGGAGACTGTTCCGACTACACCAAGGAATATTCCTTCAACCTAAAAATTGACCATCCCCGTATCAAGCTGGATGCCGATATTCAGCAGGGGTATATAGAATGTCGTGAAAAAGTGCCGAGTGGAAACTGGGGGTAGTATATGTTAAGATTTTTATTGCATATCGCCCTGTTGTTCCTTCTGGTATCTTGTGGGGAAGAAGATTTTTTTGGTCCGGAATCCCACACAAAGCCTGTGGAACTTTATGAGCTGGGGCTAGATAATCGGGCGCCTGTCGGATATGTATTGGCCGAGAATGATTTTACGGTTCGCAGGTTCTACTACTACGCCGTCAATGAAAAACTGAAAGCTGTTGGCGACACCGTATTTGCAAAGCCGGCTAAGGATCTAGTAAGTTTTGAATTTCCCGCAAGGAACATTGAATCCGAGACGGTGATGTTTGTTGCCGAATTGCAGGCCGATGATTCCGTGACAGTAAAGCTTCAATCCTTGACGGAGGTGGGGCGTAAAGACGAATTTATACTCAGCACGGCAAGTACTTTGCTAACCCCGCGAGTCATGGAATTGATGCGGCAGGGTTACCCGGTCTATACTGCAAAAAATATGGCGTTACAGGAGCTACAGAGACAACTCAATGTTCGTGAGGAACTTTTTGATATCGAAGATGTAGATGTTCCCTATGAAAATTATGACACACGTTGTGTAAATTGTGATGTTCGGACAATCTGCACCCGCTCCAATTTCGTCGTTTATGCCTGGTCCTTCGTAAGGCAGAATAACAGTGCTTCCGGGTATAGGGATTTTCTTGATAGTGTCAAGGCAGACTTTGCAGAAGATGGAATCCTGAATGAAGAACATGTCGTCGTGCCGATTGTGGATTATGGACTTATGAACTTGACGCTCATTTCCCGCGATATGGATTCTCTAGTTTCCTCAATGAAGCTAATCTGGGATACAAAGTATTCTAGGAATGGTAGCCGTCACTCAGATAGTTGGTATCATAGGGATTACTGTAAAAGTATGGGGCAATTTGCCGGGGACTGGCAAAGCAAAATGCTAAACCATTTTTTAGGCTTTGGAAAATGCAATCGCGATAACCTATTTGAAGTTCTGGATAATCCTTTTGAAAGTGGCGCTTCCCAGGATGAGAAGTTTATTTGTGATATTCGCAGTGCCAATGGGCGTTTCTGGTCAAATGCTTGTGATACGAGCTTCGCTTGGCGACCCTTTACGCAGAAAGAAAAAGACCTTGGACTCTGCATTAGTGACACTGCCCTTGTGCGTGAAATTTATGCATTTAAGGATTCTGTCAAGTACAAGTGTGCTCCAGATGGAAACTGGTACAAGGTGATTTCTTACGATGAACTCAGAAAGTCAAGGGAGTGTCGTTCGACGGTAATCTACTACATCGAGGACATTGAAGAATATCACTCCCGCGCTTACCACAATGGTGAAGGGAAATATCAGCCCTTTGACCTTATTGATGGGGCCTGTAAAGTTAGGCTAGAGCCTCGTTGGAAAGAAGATGACAAGTATTTTGGTCGTTGCTATTAATGGCACTTTACTTTGTCAACTCGTCTGCAGTAGAATCTTTGTCTACGGTAGAATCTTCATCTGCAACGGGATCGTCCGCACTTAAATCATCTTCTGTAATCTTGATACATCGGATGGAGTAGCCTTCTTTTCGAAGGCGAAATTCGCTCGAGGCGTTTGCGCGGTTTGCCGCCAGCACTTTGATGACGGAATGTAAGTTGTTGTATTGGGTTGTGTGAAAGTTAGCGTTTTCCCCAACGTATTTCATGGATCCGTCATGGAACAGATAACCCGTGGGAATGGCAGAAAAACCTGCACGATCGGATCCAGAATCGGTGTTCCACAAAGTTGTCTTTGCCTTTAGTGCCTTCCCTGCGGTGGAGAATCCTCCGAACTTTTGGAACAGGTTGTCAAACTCGTCGCTGCTAGGCAAACGCCACCCTTCTGGACAAATCCCCCTTATGATTTTGGAATCTTCGTAGTTTGTGTAAGTATTGAAACCTTCCTTTTCCAGCTCTATGGAATCAATGGCCGCACCCAATGTGTAGAGCCTTCCGAAGATATCGCAATAGTCTTGGATGGAAGAATCGCCTCCGCACCACATCTTTCCCTTAAGGGAGGGTGTGTTTACGGAGTCCGCGTAGTTGAGGTTTTGTGCCATCCAGGTCTGGTCTTCAATTTGTACGGTCCTGTATTTTTTCCCGTCGCGTTTGTCTGTAATTTCACCGTAGGAAATGTCGGGGTTGAATACGTCGTCTAGTTTGTATGCAGAGGAGCTGGATTGTGCTCTACTGGAGGAACTTCTTTTGACGGGGATGTTTTCTATTCTGTTATGCCAGTCGTCGTTGGATCCACCTGTTGGATTTGAATCTTCGGCGCATGCGACGAAAAAGAGGGCGGCAAACGTTAAGAAAATGGTTGTGACGATGTTTTTCTGGCTTGTCATGGGAATAAAAATACAATAAAAGGGTCTTTTTTCTACTTCGTTGATGATCAATGAGTTAGAAAATCGAAGAAAATAGGGCTTGTTTTGCTGGGTGTCAAAAGAAAGTTGTGAATAGAATGTTTACAAGTTGGCGGTTTTGTGGAATAAAACCCGTTATTTTTGAAAAAAGTGAAAAAAAGTGAAATTTTTTCGCATCGGGCCCTTGACATCGCGCTGGAAAATTCTATAATTGGCCTCACCCTCGAACGAGAGCGGTAAACGCGAAAGTTC
>JAKSIF010000029.1 GCA_024398965.1 Fibrobacter sp.
TCTTTATACATGAAAACCCCGAAAGTTGTGTCCAACTTTCGGGGTTCACATCATAGCCGAGGACTTTTTGTTTTTACATAATACATTGAATTAGAATCTTATTGTGTATCCGGCGCCCCAGAGAAGGCTTGGTACGTCGTGCTCCTTGAACAGATAGGCGGGAACACTAATTTGTGTGTAAAAACCGTAAAGGTGCGTCCAGATTTCCAGGGAGACGTCTAGATTTTCCTTGAAGTTGTATGGATATACGATAATTCCACCATTGGCCTGGTTGATTGCCTGGTGCATTTTGTTGGGGGCTTCCGCATACTCGTAACCTCCGCCGATGCCAACGTCAAAGTTGAAAGGCAGGTCTCCAAAGAAAGTCCAAAGTAGGGATCCTCGAATGCCGCACCAATAGTCGTTGGAACCATGGTGCATGCCAAGTCCTTGCAGGCGCAGTCCAAAGTCGTTGTAGCTGATGCCTGCAACAACGACGACCGGGGTTGTGTTGCGTGCGCCAAATCCGGCTTCGAATCGCCAGGGGCTTTCACTGGCGAAACAGGCGGTGGCAAAAGCCAACGCTACTAGAACACGTCTAAGACAGCAACAGGTCATGCCCTAAATATAGCATCGTGTGAATATTATCACTCAATACGGGGTTGACTGGTTAAGTCTATTTGACTGGATATTAAATATTCCTATCTTTCTATTAGATTTACAAACAGGCTGAACCCTGAACAAATAAAGGATATACTATGAAGGTAAAATCTCTTCTTATGGCTTGCGCCGCCGCTTGCGCATTTGCTGTTCCCGCTATGGCCGAAGGTGGCATGTTCGAAGGTGCCCTTCCCGAAAACTGGACCGCTGATGTAGTCGCTGGTGTTAAGTACAACTACTACAGCTTCAACAACTGGCAGCAGGACGGAACCTCCAACTACACTTGGCTGGTTACCTTTGATGCAGACGTCCAGGGCAAGTGGAAGATCGCTAACTGGCGTAACCTTGTTGATATCGACTTGGGACAGACCTGGACCGAAGGTCTTGGCAAGCGTAAGTCCTCTGACCGCCTGTTCTGGGAATCCATGCTGGACTTCAATATGACCGAAGTTCTCAAGCCTTACGTTGGCAACCGCTTCGAAACCCAGATGCTTCTGGGCTACGCCTATAGCGAAGACGAAGATGGCAACGAAGTCAAGAAGGATATCTCTAGCTTCATGGATCCTGCATACGAAACCCAGGTTGCTGGTCTTGCCTACATTCCTAACGACATCTTTAGCCAGCGTATTGGTTTTGCAAACCGTATGACCATTTCCAACGGTTACGGTTATGCCGACGATCCGGATACCGACAAGTTCGAAAAGCTGAAGGACGAACCGGGTCTGGAATCTGTTACCGAAGTTAAGTATTCCTTCTCTGACATCGTTAGCTTCCACAGCCGTCTGTGGGCTTTCGTCAACTTCGAAGGCGTCGAAGAAATTGATGGCAAGTGGGAAAACCTCCTGACCGTTAGCCTGGCTCCGGCTGTTGAACTCCAGGTTGGCTACGAAATGGCTTACGACATCGACCAGGATGAAGACGCTCAGTACAAGACCATGGTTCTCTTCGGTCTGACCTGGCGCATGTTCTAATATAGACCGCTCGGGCTGCACGTTAGTAAAAGAACCTACGCGTTGCCCTCGCTCTCAAAAAATGCCCGGCATACTAGCCGGGCATTTTGTTCACAAATGAAAAATCAACGGCTGGCGAAAACCAGCCGTTTTTCATTGAAAGAAGATGATCGTAACGTCCTATTCCTGAATGCTGAGCAGATTGTTTTCCCAGCATTCCTTCGCCTTGCGGAGCTTCGCCAGGGATTCCTCGTCGGCTCCGGAGGATTCCCGCAGTTCTACAAGCTTGCGGTATTCTTCCAGAAGGCTGGCTGCCTTGGGATAGTGGGGGAGAAGTGTCTCCAGATGATCCGTGATTGCCTGGTCCGAGTACAGCTGGGCGATTCCCTCGAGACTGCATTTGATGAAACGTTCCAGGTCTCCTAGTTGGAGGGCCGCTTGCCCCTCCGCAAATTCCAGTGGCTGGATTTGGTCTAGCCAGCGTGCCTCTTCGGCGAAAAGTTCATTGTCTTCTGCCAGGGCGTTTTGAGCCTTGCTCAGTTCCAACTGCCTCTTCATGAAGGGGCGGTAAGACTCCACCTCCAGGTCCAAGGAGGCCCGTTGGGCGAAATCCTTGAGGTTTTGTAGGTTGATTTCCGTAGGATTGTTCAGCAGGCACTCCTTGAGTACGGCCAGCTGGTCTTTCAGGGGTAGTTGTTTGAAACTTTCGTTGCGGGTGCTGGCTGCCTTGATCTTGAGCCAGATGACCCTCAACAGGATGAGCTCTATTATAATGGTAAATATGCTGGAGGCTGACATAGACCTATTATTTAGCATTTTTGACGGAATTTTGGGCGTAAAATCAATGTTTTGGGTCACGCAAATTTGGCAAAGGGCTTTTTTTACATAGTTTTTTCAAAAATAAAATTTCTTAAATAGCCCAAAATGGAGTATATTTAGCTTTGAATATTTATAACCTGTGCACAGGTGGAGATTGGTTTTTATGAAAAAGGATCGTTTTAAGCGTGTAGCTCTTTCTGCCGCGGTGGTTGGCTTGGCTGGGGTGGTGTCCGCCCAGGCTTTGCCCGCAGAAAATCAGAAGGAACTGGATATTGTTATTCGTGACTTCCCGGTAACCCATCCGGACTTTGAAAACTTCCAGGAAGAAGCTTACTATAGTAAGTTCTCCGGTAAGAATGGTGCCAACCCGAACTCCTGGATTGCTGGCTACGGCGATAACGTTGAATGGAATACCCGTCGTACTACTGAAGGCTATGCAAACTTCGGCTGCGGTAACACCCAGACCCCGCACCTTGGTATTGCCATTAGTGGCGTAGATTATCCTCATGATGTGGCCTCTTCCATTGGCGTGATGTCTACGACCCCCGAATACATTACCAACCTTGTGAATTCCAGCAGCTATGCCTGGTACGGCGAATTCAAGAACTGTGTTGCCGATCCTAAGCTGAACCCCCTTGGCCTTAAGGTGATGCGTGGCCTGGTTCAGGACCTTTGTACTGCCAATACCGCTAGCTGGGGTCTCAATACCGACGACCAGAGCAAGAAGTGCGGTGGCAAGATTTGTAGCGAACACAGCTGGTCCCAGATTGTGTACGTGACTCCGGGCATGGTGCAGCAGACACTTGAATTCCCTGCCGATCCGGATGCTGCCGACGACTATTTCCTGGATATGATTAATCCGGTTATCAAGAGAAACCGTTATGCTTGCGATAACCAGTATTTTGAACAGTGGTATTCCGATGTTCCGGGTGTGAACACTACAATCCAGGCAAACATGCTTTTGGATCAGGACCCGGCAGATCCCAAGTATTACGAAATCGACAAGAACTGGAACAACGGTGGTTACTTCCCCATGGACTCCATTTCCGAAGACGGAAACTTCCAGTGGTTGGGCTCCAAGAAGGATGGCCAGTTCGGTAACCAGATCGGTCCCCAGTCCCTGTCCATTTTCTGCCCTCCCTACGATTATCGTTACGCTTCCTCCCAGACCGACTTTAAGGGCGACAACACCGCTTCCCTCTGTAACGCATGGAAGACTGCCGGTGGTCCGAGAAATCCCAATGCTGCAGTAGCCGCTGCAGAAAAGGGAGGTCTCCTTGGTCTCCGTCACCTCCGTAATTACGGCTTTACCATGATGGGTTACGCCAAGTTCAAGTACAAGAAGGGCCAGAGCGAAGTCTTTAAGTTCACCGGTGACGATGACATGTGGATCTACGTTGACGGTGTGCTTGCTGTGGACCTTGGTGGTACTCACCTTGCTGCTGCCGGTACTGCTGACATGGACTACCTTTCCAGCATGGGCCATGGTTGCCGCCCCGGCGATCCTCTGGCAGTTGCCTGCGCCGATAAGCTTGATGCAGATGGTACCTGGAAGCACGACTCCTGGCATTATCTCCACTTCTTCTATGCTGACCGTCAGACCGATGGTTCCAACCTCCGTATCCGTAGCTCCCTTTCTGAACTTGCTCCCTCTCGTTTCGGTCAGCCGGCTGTGAACGACGTGACTGTCAAGGTTGACGAAAATGGTGTGCAGGTTACCAGCATGTTGCTGAACACCTCTCTCGATCCGACTGTTGTTCAGTCCATGGTTTCCAAGGGCGAACCTTCTATCCTGGTGATGCGTCAGGTTCCGGTGAAGGATGCTGCTGGCAATGTTCAGTATAACCCCGATGGTACCGTGCTTACCAAGACCGAAGTCTATGGTTACTACGTTAATAACATGCAGGAACCGGTGAACAAGGGTGCTGCAGGTATCCTTTACCAGATGTCCGGTGTTCTTATGGATGCTAGCGGTAATGTGATTGAATCCGGCATTCTTGGCTCTGACCAGATGGCATTCAACTTCCCCTTCGACGAAGGCATTGCCGGTGATGAATCTCTGAAGGCTGCCTACGTTGCTACCGTGGGTGTCGATGTTTGGAACGAATTGCTGGCTTGGAACAAGAAGACCAGCTTCCAGATTAAGTCTTCCTCTGGTAAGCCTGTGGCTGGTTTCCCGGATGCTCCTGCTGACTGGGCTTCTGTAATCTTTACCGCAGAACCGGTTATCGAAGTGGTTCCGCCTGATACAACCATTAACCGCCCGGACTTTAGCGAAAAGGCTAATGCTCTTACCGAAAAGGCTGGTAGCGATGGCCTCGACCTGAACGCTACTGCAGACCTGTTCTTTACCCCGCTTCCGGCTATTCCTGGTGCAGACCCGGGGACCCTTAGCGACGAAGACGTCAAGAAGTATTCTACTCCTGATGAAAACGGTGTCGTTCCTGGTGGTTCCGCAATGTCCGCAGGTCAGGCTACCGCTGCAGGTACCTGCTTCAGTGTTGGCGGCAAGGAAAGCTGCCCCAGCTGGTCTTTCGTAACCACAGGTCCTTTCCGCGCCAATATCCGCGTGTTTGACCACCTGGGTAACTTCGTCAGCCAGTACCAGCAGGTTGTGACCAAGGAACAGTTCGAAAAGGGACTTGGCCAGCAGACCGGTATTTGCAACGACGAATTTGGTAACTCCTATAACCTCTATGGTTCTTCTGGTGCAATGCTCGTAACCCTCAAGATGTATCCTGTTGCACAGAGCGGTCGTCTCCTTGCCACCGGCCCCTACATCTATCAGGTGACCATCGTTAAGGACGAATACAAGCACTGCTACATGGTGAACGGTTCTTCTCCGACCTTGATGACCGACCGTTACATCAGAACCTTCGAAACCTACCGTCGCGGCTATCGTCGCACTAAGTAAGCTTCAAGGGCGTATAAAATTAAGAACCCCGGCTATTTAGCCGGGGTTTTCTTGTATGATGGCAGACGCTTAGGTTACTTGTTCAAGTCCTTGTAAAGGGCTCTGATTGCGTTTCCGCGGTGGCTGATGACCTTCTTTTCTTCCAGCTCCATCTGGGCGAAAGTGCGGGTTTCTCCATTGGGAACGAACAGCGGGTCGTAGCCAAAGCCCATGTCGCCGACAGGAGCGTGGTTGATGGAGCCGCGGCATTCCCCTTCGTAGATTTTCGGGGCGGTTACGGTAAGCTTGCCGTCGGCAGCAGGAATGACCTGCTGGTAGGATAGGGCGCAGAAATAGCGGGCGGCACGGTCGGTAATGCCCTCGAGTTTGGCGAGAAGCTTGTTGTTGTTTGCGTCGTCATCGCCATGGCCTCCGGCATAGCGTGCGCTGTAAATGCCGGGTTCACTGTTGATGGCGAAGACTTCCAGGCCGGAGTCGTCGGCGAGGACTGTTGCCTCGATGCCGCGGTCGGCAAGCCATTGGGCGGTAACGCTGGACTTGATAATGGCGTTGGCAGCAAAGGAATCTCCGTCTTCGACAATGTCTCCATCAAAGCCGATGTCCTTAAGTGTCTTGAATTCGTAGTGCTCGGTTCCAAGAATGTGGGCGAAGTCTCGAATCTTGCCTGCGCTTCCGGTTGCGATAACAAACAGATGTTTCATGGTGCTTCTTCCAGAAATTGTTTAAATCCTTTCTGGTAAAAAATAGTTTTTTTGGAAAAAGCCAATAAATAAACTATTTTCCTTTTTGTGAAAACATCCCTCTGCAGACAGATTGCTTTTGTTGTGTCAACGGTTTTATTGACGCTGCTTTTGGGCTGTTCCGATGAAGGAAGCAGCTCTGCTGTGGAGGAAGAATCCTCGTCAAGCCAGGAGTTCTTGGATTCCAGTTCATCGTCAGAGAAACTTGATTCCTCGTCGTCAATCGGTTCCTCTGGGGAAGAGGTGTCCTCAAGCGAAGTCTCTTTGGATTCCTTGACTGGAATGGCCAAGGTTTTTGCTTCCGGCAAAAAGACATACCTAGGAACGGACGAGGAAAGCGCCAAGGCCTCGGACCGCCCGAAAATGGCGGTTACTTTCGACTATGATTTCTACATGGGTGTCCATGAGGTTACCTGCGGGGAATTCAACAAGCTGATGAAGAAGGAAACAGGCTTGCAGGATGAATGTGACAATGATTCTCTGCCGGTATCCAATGTTTCCTATTATGATGCTGTCCTTTATGCCAACGCCCGTAGTAAACAGGAAGGCCTTGATACCGCCTACACTTACACATCGGCAACCTTTGATGAAAAACATAATTGCACGGGACTTGGAAAACTGAATTTCTTGAATTCGGTAGAAGGTTTCCGCTTGCCCTCTGAAGCGGAATGGGTTTTTGTTGCGGGCCAGGAATGGAACGTATCCAATAGCTGGAATAACGGAAATTCTGACTATGAGCGACACAAGGTCTGTTCAAAAAAATCCGGAGGCCAGTCTTTCTGTGACTTTGCAGGAAACGTGATGGAATGGGTGAATGACTGGAAGGGTAGCTTACAGGATACATCTGTACAGAACTACATGGGTGCTCCGGATGGCGGCTCCTTTGGGGAACGCGTGGTAAAAGGCGGTAGCTTCAGGAATGACATTTCCTCCATCAATCTGTTTAGCCGTGGTGATGTCTACACGGTAACATCTGCAACCAAGGCTGGTTATGTTGGTTTCCGTCTTGCTCTTGGCAAGGTAAAGAAGGCCAGCTGGATGGATGGTAAAGGTAACGCAAGCACTAGCCGCACGCTTGTCAAGACGTCTGTGTCTGAAATGTCGTCTATGCTCGGAACCTATCATTCTAAGCTGGCCTTTAGAAATGACCTGACTGGGAATATCTCCTTTGTGGATTTTGCAGGAGGCAATCTTTCGGTAATTGAAATTCGAGATACCCTTGATTGCTATCATCCGGAGATTTCTCCAGATGGCAAGTGGGTTGCCTTTAGTACCAAGTATGAAGGCGAAAGCGGTCAGTCATCGCTATATGTAAGACATTTGGATTCCGCAGGAACAAACAGGGTGGGCCTTGATGTAGCAAGCGCCGCTATTCCTCGCTGGCGTGTATTGAATAATGGGGATACCGTTGTTGTATATGTTTCAGATGCCGGTAGCAATAAGGTGGAGGTATCCTTCAAGGAAAAGTCCACGTGGCTGGTAACCTTTGCCAACGGTAAATTTGGAACGCCTCAAAAAATTCTGGATGGTAGTTTCCATGGAGGCATTTCCAACGATAAGAAGTTTGCTGTAACAGGCTCGCCTCTTCTCCGAATCAGTCGTGAGGGAAAGGATTCAATACTGTATGATGGTGAACAGGCTTGTAATGTGTCCTTGGCGCCTTTTTCCAAGAAAACCTTGTTCCTTGATTTCGGTGGAAAACCGGGAAGGTCCTTTGTTGGTGAAAAATATGGTGTGCATCAGCGGTTGTTTATTGCGGATAGCAACGGAAAACTGATTCAAAGCGTTGGGTCTCCGCGAGGCTTTAGCTTTGATCATAGTGAATGGATCGTGGGGTATGAAAACGACAACTTTGCGGTGGTGTCCTTGTCTAACGTGAATGGCGCCCATTCTAAGATTGCATTGGTAAACTTGGCTGACAGTAGCATAGTGGAACTTGTGGATGGCGATGAACTATGGCACCCCAGCTTATGGGCGGAAAATCATAGCGATATAGAAGATGACGAAAAACTTGAGTTTGACCCGGATAGCGCTGGCGCCTATTTTAGGGAAGGTGGAGAATGGTTCCATGAGGTACTTCGTGCTAAAATGGGAATGTTCTGGGAATACAAGGATTCCATCGAAATTCTGGCTGTAGGAAGTTCCCGTATGGAAGACGGCCTTGTTTCCCGTGAGATAACTTCGGGTTTTTGCCTGAATATGGGGCATCCTGCAAATGACATGAATGCCTCTGTGTATGTAACGCGTAATTATGGATTTAATCACCTGTCCAAGATAAAGGCTGTAGTGATTTCGCTGGATTTTGATCTATGGCAGAATTTAACAGGTTATACAGAGCTTGTCTTTGGAGGTATGCCTGGATACAATTATGATTCCAATCATGGTTTCTGGAAAGATGGTTTGCCCAAGGGCTTTGTCAAGGCGGTGTCGAATGCCTATCCTGCATCTCCCAGCACAATGGAAATATATGCAAGTTCCCTAGGGTATAAAAGGAATGGAGCGGAATCCTGGGGGACTCCCTTGGTTGAAATGGATTCCTCCTGGGCGGAAAAGGATCCTGTCCTTATTGAATGGCAGTTTATTTTGCTGGAGGATTTCTTAAGGGCTGCTGCAGAACGGAATGTCATTGTAGTGGGTGTTGTGTTCCCGCAGAATCCGGAGTATGCAAGTACCGGCTCGTGGGGGCGCTATGGACCGACCCGCTCAACAGTTGTTCATGTTATGGAAAGGCTTGACGCCTTGACTGGCAAATACGGTAATTTTGCTGTTTTGGATGAAAATGAGATGGGAGCCCATGATTATGATGAAACCATGGCCCTCAATACGGATCATCTGTCTTATGAGGGGGCCACAAGGCTCACTGCCAAGGTGGATTCCCTGTTGCATAAATTGCTGGATTAGTATTTTTCGGGCTTCATGACGATGAGGATTGCATCAATGACGATGCCCACGCCACAAAGGCCGCCTGTGCAGAGCCAAAGAATGCCTGTCCAGATTTTGCCCTCGTAAAAGCGATGAATGCCAAGGTATCCAAGAAGGATACAAAGGGCCAAAGCGATCCATTTATTGTGTTCACCAACTGCAGGCATAGACGCCTCCTTTATTCTACAATATAAAAAGTTTGCGTTTGTGAAACACTTTGTTTAGCCTTTTTTGTTACCGGGAAATAGAAGTTTTTATATTCTTGTGGTGAATATGAAAAAGTTTAAGGCGAATTATTTTAAGATTGGATCGGCTTTTGCCGCATCAGTCCTTTCCCTTGGTTTATTGGCTTGTGCCGGTAGCAGTAATAGTGAGAATTCGGGGGCTGTTCCTCCGGCTGTCGCGGAAATGCGTGCTGCAAACGCAGTTCCCGCGGATATGCCTCGGTATGAGGCACCGTCTGCCCCGGTGACCATTTTTGAATTGAAGGCCGTTGATAAGAATAAGCAGGTCCGTGTGGTGGATAAGCCGACACTTGCCGCCCTGGATTTTGCAGCCTATTATTTCAACCCCATACGCATGGCGGGCAAGGATGAAACTCCGGAAAATTATGCCGGGAAAATGAAGGATGCTAAACTTGCTCAGTATCCTTTCGCCATGCTGGATTCCTTGACGGAATATGAACCCAAGGCTGTCGCGAGATTGCATCCCGTGGCATGGGAACCCTTCTCAAAGGTTCTTTATGCTCAGACGGGGTCAGATTCTTTGGCGACTTTGATCAATAGCGTAGAGGCAGTAAAGTGGGATGAACCGGAGGTGTTCCGCAGTTTCCAAAATGTAACCCGTTTGTGGGGCGTTCCGTCCAGCAATCCCAAAGCCGGTTCTAATGCTATTGACTGGTGGGTGGAAGTTCTTCCTGCGCAATGGACTGGTCGCAATGTCTTTTACGGAAAGCTTCGATTGACATCAACCGGAGAAACCGCAGAAATATTGAATTTCTACTTGACGGGGGAGATGAACTTGGATGAAGCCCAGAACTGGGCTAGGACACTATCCTCATACTGGTATCCTACTTTGAACACGGACTTGGAGCCCCATACAGCGGGAGCCCCCTGGGAAGGTAACAAGCCTTTTGCTGTGATGCGTGGAAATCCCATGGGCGAACCAATGTGGATTGCGTTCGAGGTTCCTGAGTTCCGAATGAGCGAGGAGGCCTTGAGAGCCAAGGCTGTGGCGGATTCCCTTGCCGCCAATGGCGAGGTTGTTCCTGTGGATCGTCATCTTGATACAAGTTCCACCTTCCGCCTGGAAACGTTGAAATCGCTGGAGGGATCTTGCCCGTCCAATGACGCTACGGTAAAGTTCCAGAAGGAGTTGGCCACACGCATGGCTAAGCTTCCAAAGGAACAGAATGCCTGGTCTGAAAATGGAATGCTTTGGTTCCGCCGTAATGCCAACTACCTGCTGGCAGACAAGATCAGCGGTCAGGACAGCCTTCATAATCCGCTGCCCCGCATGCTGGAACTGAAGCAGTATCTGGATTCTATCGGAGTGCAGCTGCTTGTGGTTCCTGTTCCTGTGAAGGAAGAAATCTATGCGGAAAAAATGGTGCCGGGAACAGCTTCTGACTTGTGCGTAGCTACTGCCGGGCATGAATTCGTCCGTGAAATGCTTGCCGCGGGAATTGATGTGCTGGATGTATATCCGGCGCTGATGGCTGCCAAGGCAGGCGATGAAGGAACTCGTTACAGCTACCAGCGTTACGATACCCACTGGGCGTTGCCTGGCATGCTTGCTGCCATGGAACAGCTGGCCAGCCGCGTGACGCAGTATTCCTGGTATGAGGAGTCCGGAGCACAGCCCGGTAGCCTGAACCTTCAGGAAACGAAGACTCTGCGTGAAGGCGACCTGGTTGCCCATTTGCCGGATGCTGAAAAGTCGAAGTATCCTGCGGATACCCTCGATGTGATGAAGGTTTACAAGGGTACCGAAGCCTACAAGGGTGGCAAGAATGCTCCGATCCTCCTGATGGGTGATTCCTTTACAGGCGTGTTTGAAAGCGTTGACCAGAAAAGCGGTGGCCCTGGCTCCTTGCTGGCTTATGCTACAGGCCTTGACGTACAGGTTGTTACTAGCTGGGGCGGCGGCCCTGGCGTTCGCAGCCGTATGATGAAGATGAAAAAGGACATGCAGAGCAAGCGCCTGGTTATCTATATGATGACCGCAAGAGATTTCTGGCAGTCTCCCATGGAATGGGATGCTCTTCGCTAGATTATGGCTTGAGGCTTCTCCACTTACAAAATGAAACTGTTGAAAAAGCTTGTTCCCGTAGTATTGTTCCTCATGGCAGTGGGGGCGCTGTATGCCTTATGGGGTGGCTTTGGTGGCAAGGTCAGTTATCGTGACATGGCCTGTGGTTTTGAGGAACGTCCCTTGAATTGCCTTGATTCCATTGACGAATGGAATAGGGGACTTGTCTTTTATGATTCTACGTTGTCTGTAACAAATGATACTTTGGGGGCGTTGAAGTCTCTTTTATGGGAATTCTGGAATATTGAATTTGCTGGCGCAGGGGAGGCCGCCGTTTCGCGGGAATCCATTTTACCCTTGCAGGTCTTGCAAACGAAAAAGTCTGGCTGCATGGGGCTTTCCTGGCTTGCCATGATGGTTGCTGAATCTCGAGGCATTGCCCTAAATACAGTTCTACTTCCGGGACATGTATTTTTACGGTATGGCGGCAATGGTGATTCGAAAGAATCCATAAATTTGGAACCCAATCGTCGGGGACATTCTTACAAAGATGAGGAATACCGCCAAAAGTACGAAAATGGTCCTTGGACCGGGATGGAATTTAAGCCTTTGACTTCTGCACAATTTATGGGCTTGGCTGCCTTTGACATAGGAAATCTGTACTTGGATTCTGACGTTCGAAAGGCCTTGACCTGGTATCGTGTTGCCGAGGATTTCTTTCCTGAATATCCGGGGATTTCTACCAACCAGAAGATTGCGAAAAGTCGTTTGCCAGATCGTTTGTAATGGCCTTGAATGCTGAATAATTCTATCTTTTGAAAGAGTGTTCAGTAGGAGAAAAATTGGGCTATTCCTGTTTAAAAAAATCGCTTGCCGTAAGTGTTTTTTTTGCATTCTTGACGGCATGTGGAGACGATAAAAGTTCTTCTTCAAATGGAGAAGAACTTTACAGTTCGTCTGCTCTTACTGAAGATACAAAGTCGTCTTCATCTAGGGAACTTGATTCCGTAGAAATGATTCCAGGATTTGCTTTTGTAGAATCGCAGGGCAAGAGTGTAAAGCTAGGAACATTCAATGAAAATGCCAAAGCCATTGAACGCCCCCAGATGCAGGTGGATTTTAGTTACGATTTTTATCTAGGTGTTCATGAGGTGTCTTGCGGAGAGTACCGGGATCTATCCCAGGCAGAAAACGTGGACGGTTGTGAAAACGATTCTCTTCCTGTAACGAACATTTCTTTTTATGATGCGGTTCTCTTTGCCAATGCCTATAGCAAAAAGCTCAAACTTGATACCGTGTATTCCTACACTTCTGCGAAGTATGATCAGGAGGGGCATTGTACCTCGTTAGAAGATTTCTCTTTCCGTAATGAGGCTATAGGCGTTCGCTTGCCTACGGAAGCCGAATGGACCTATGTTGCCCAGGGCCATTGGAATCCCTCCGATGGATGGACTTTGGAAAACTCAAAGAATGTACGACACAAGATATGTACTGCACAGGATGTGTCTGACTCGTCAAATGTTTTCTGCGACATGGCCGGCAATGTAATGGAGTGGATGAATGATTGGTTAGGCTCCTTTAAGGAAACCTCGGTTACCAATTATGCAGGAGCTCCGGATGGAGGCAACCTTGGTCAAAGAGTTGTAAAGGGAGGAAGTTTCCGCAATCCTTCGGATGCGATTAATCTATTCAATCGTGGAGATGTTTATGCGGTTGTATCGTCCTCTAGGGCTGATTATGTGGGCTTTCGTTTGGCCATAGGTGCAATTCCCGATGCTGTTTGGATTGGGGCCGATGGCCAGGCTGTTAACTACAGAATTACTCCTGTAGCAAGTGGTTCGGAGGTAAAGAACCTGACGAAGGCTTATTCTGCAAAGTTAGCCTTTCGTAATGATGTTACCGGAAATTTGGCTTTTATAGATTATCAGGACGGGACTCCTACTGTTATTGAAATCAGGGATACCATTGATTCCTACCATCCGGAAATTTCGCCGGATGGCCGTTATGTCGCATTCTGTACAGGGCTAGAAGGCGTTGGGACCAGTTCAAAAATTTACGTAAGACACCTGGATGAAAAGGGTAGCGGCTTAATTGTTCTTGATGTGAAAGGTGCCGCGATACCTCGTTGGCGGATTACAGAAAAAGGCGATACGGTCATAGTCTTTGTGTCAAGTGCAGGGAATAATGAAAATGAGAGTTCCTTCCTGGAACAGTCCACTTGGATGGTTTCTTTTGAAGGGGGTAAATTCGGATCGCCTCAAAAGCTGTTCGAGGGGGCTTATCACGGGGGCGTTGACCTGGAACGGAATATTGCAGTAACGGGGGCTCGTCGCTTGCGTGCCTATAGAAATGGCTCTCATGAGGTTTGGTATAATGGGGAACAGGCATGCAATGTTTCTTTATCCCAAGATGGCTTGAACCAAACCTTGTTCCTTGATTTTGCGGGAAAGACGGGCCGAGACTTTGTAGGGAAATCCTACCGAACGCACGAACGCTTGTTTATTGCGGATAGCACAGGAAAATTGGTGCAGTCGATTTCTGCACCTTCAGCCTTGACTTTTGATCATTCTGAGTGGGTTTCTCGCGGAGATAATGCTGTAGCGACCTTGGTCAATTCTGAAGGCGCTCACGAACGGATTGTTCTGGTGAATTCTGAGAATGGTTCCATTACAACTCTTGTTCTGGGTGATGAATTGTGGCATCCCAATCTTTGGGTGGAACCGATTGATACCGTTGCAGAACATGCTGCCGCATTCCGGGATAGCGCAGGTGTCTATTATTCAAGTATTTCAGCTAGCCATCATCTTTCTTATAGGATGGAGATGCTGTGGAGAATGGCAGATATGCTTGAAATAGTTGGCCTTGGAAATTCCCACATGGCTGCAAGTTTTTGTGCGTCAAGAATGAAAATGCAATCCTTGAATGCGGCAACCATGCCAAGCGATATGCATGTGAATTTATTCCTTTTCAAGAATTATCTAGTTCGCTTTTGCCCCAAGCTGAAATATGTGATTCTAGGATTGGACTTTGATTTGTGGGATGCTAAGGACGCAAACCGAGATATTGACTTGAACATTGGAGACGCTCCTGGATTTGCCTATGACGCAAATCATGGCTACTGGTCAGAAGGGGTTTCTGAGGAATTCCTTGAAAAAGTCAAGACTTCCGTGGTGAAGGATGGAATCTACAATAGCATTCAGTCATCAAAGGGTTTTGTCCATCAAAATTACTACATAGGCTGGTCTGTAGGCGACGATCATTCTGTGGAAATTCTCAGTGATTCCACATGGAGCGATGATCCCTTAACTTACGAAGATGATTTGGCTGCACTGGATGAATTTATCCAGATTGCCAAGGAACATCACATTACTGTAATTGGCTCGGTGACTCCAATCAGCCCCTATTATCAAAATACGGGAGCCTATAGTCGACATGGAATGAGAAGATCCTGCGCCTATAAGATTTATGATCGTATCAAGGTCCAGGCAGATTCCACAGAAAACTTTATTCTGTTTGATGAAAACCATTTTGGAAACCATGATTACGGGGATGACCTGTCCCATGATTATGATCACTTGAATACGATGGGCGCCGTGAAGTTTACGTCTCGTCTGGATTCACTAATTCAGACTTTGGAAGGCCGCATTTCTGCGGAAGAGAGGTGACATTTGAAATCGACAAATTGGTTCGTGTTGGTATGTTACCTTTTGATGATCGCTTGTAGCGATGATTCCAGTTCTATTGCCTCTTCGCCTGAAGATTCTCCTGTAGAAACGAAACCCGACCGTACTTATG
The DNA here is from genome assembly GCA_024398965.1 of Fibrobacter sp. Taxonomy (NCBI): domain Bacteria; kingdom Pseudomonadati; phylum Fibrobacterota; class Fibrobacteria; order Fibrobacterales; family Fibrobacteraceae; genus Fibrobacter; species Fibrobacter sp. The sequence continues at coordinate 15,030 of JAKSIF010000029.1, forward strand.
CGGATTTTGTTTCTGTAAAATCCAAGGGAAAAGAAGTAAATCTTGGAACGAATGACAGCAAGGCCAGGGCCAGCGAGCGCCCTTTGATGACGGTGAAGTTCGATTACGATTTCTCCATTGCCTCCCATGAAACCACCTGTGGAGAGTTCAGGTCGCTGATGGGAGATCGTGTGAAGGACCTTCCCTGCGATGAAGATTCCCTGCCTGTTGCAAACGTGACTTTCTTCGATGCGGTACTCTACGCCAATGAAATGAGCAAGACGTACGAACTGGATACGGCTTATACCTATCGAAGCCTTGTTCTGGATGAAGATGGTCATTGTGTTTCCATGGAAGGTTTTAGATTAAATCCTGCAATAAATTCTTTCCGTTTGCCAACGGAAGCTGAATGGGTTTTGACGGCGGGCCTGGATTGGAATCCAAAGGATGCCTGGAATAAGAATAATGCTAAAATGACTGCCCATAGGATTTGTTCGACGCCTAAAGCTTCGGCCGTTTGCGATATGGCGGGCAATGTGATGGAATGGGTTAATGACTGGATGGGTCCTTTTAAGGATACCACTATCAGTAACTTTGGCGGAGCTCCTGATGGAGGTTCCCTAGGGGAACGAATTCTAAAGGGCGGAAGCTTCCGAATATCCCCTGAATCAATGAAGTTGTATTCTCGCGGGGATGTGTATACGGTAACATCTTCGACTCGAGCTAATTATGTTGGATTCCGTCTGGCTTTGGGCTCTATTCCTGACATGTCCCTGATTGGTCGAGATGGTGGAATTATAGAAGGGCGAGTATCGCTCTTGGCGAATGGTTCGGCAATCCAGACCATGATTGGTAAGAGCAAGATGAAGCTGGCTTTTAGAAATGACGTCTCCGGAAACCTTGTTTTTGTAAGGTATTTTGCAGGGGATGTTGTGATGACTGAAATTCGCGATACCCTGGATGTTTACCATCCTGAGATTTCTCCTGACGGGGGACGTGTTGCCTTTAGCTCTAAGTACGAAGGCGTTGGTGGAACGTCGCAACTGTATGTTCGAAACCTGGATAAGAACGGATCAGGCCTGGTGAAGCTGGATGTGGAAAGCGCTGCCATTCCCCGTTGGCGGGTTACGGCGAATGGCGATACTGTGATTGTTTATGTAGATGATTCCGGAAATAATAAAAACGACGGGGATTTCCTGGATAAACACACCTGGCAGGTAAAGTTTAGCGGGGGGAAGTTTGGCAAGCCTGAAAAATTATTCGCTGGCAATTATCATGGAGGTGTTAATTCCGATGGTTCGCTTGCCGTAACAGGAGCCAGACTTTTAAGGGCTCGTGTATCGGGAAAAGAGAAATTATGGTATGATGGCGAACAGGCTTGCAATGTGTCGCTGTCCAATGATGGGCATAGTCGCACATTGTTCCTTGACTTTGGCGGAAAGAAAGGCCATGACTTTGTGGGCGAGGATTACAAAACCCATGGCCGCTTGCTATTGGCCGACAGTGTTGGAAAATTGATAGGTTCTGTAGCTTCTCCCGAGGGCTATACCTTTGACCATTCGGAATGGGCTTTAGGCAACGTGCAAAAAAAGGATGCTGAAGAACGTTTTGCCGTGACATCGCTAACCAATGTAAATGGCGCTCACGAAAAGATTGCCTTGATAGATGTTGAAAGCGGAGATGTCCTGGAGCTTGTGGAAGGCGACGAATTGTGGCATCCGTCTTTCTGGAAATCCTATGATTTTCAGCAGGATGGTGATGTAAATCTGGATAGTGCAGGCGTTTACTATTCTCCATTAAAACCTTCTGCCTTTGAATCGTCTTCTATAGAGCTGGGCATCAAGATGTCTCGTTTCTGGACAAGTTATGAAAATCTGGAGTATGTCGCTTTTGGTAGCTCCATGACTTTAAATTCCATTGATGAAAAGAACATAAAGACCTATAAGGCCTTAAACATGGCTTTCACTCTAGGCGATATTCATTGTTTTGCCTATCTACTCAAGCATTATGTGTATCCTTATGCAAAGAAGCTGAAGGTTGTATCTCTTGAATTGACACCTGGATTCATGTATCGTGAAAGGGATGATTTTTGGAAGGAACTTTACGAAAAATCCCCTGGTTTTGTGTATGACGAAATTCATCCGGAACAGTTCAAGACTGTGTCTAGCCTGGCCCAGGACGCGATTTATCCAGAAGATGGCTTTGTTTCGGAATATATTGACGACAATTTCTTGCTGCCATCCCGATCCTGGCTGAATTATGATGTACTTGTGGATACAACATCCATGTCTATGGATAACGAAAATGTTCAGGCTAATCTTTCGATTTTGCAGGATCTCAAGAACATTGCCGATTCCCTGGGGGTAAAACTGTTTATGAATGTGACACCCCGAAATCCAAAATATGCCAAAACGGGGTCTTTTGGCATCTATGGGCCCAGCAGGACTGTGACTGCAACCATGATGGATACAATTCGCGGAATGGATATTTCTATTTTTGATGAGAATAAGGATGGCCTGCACGACTATACCGATGAAATGGCCTATAATGCAGTTCACTTGAGCTATTTAGGGGCAAAACAATACACTGAACGGCTAGATAAATTCTTAAAGGACCTTGATGAAAAGTAGATTGCTTACATCCATTGCCTTTCTTGTTTTTTTAGCCGCCTGCGGTGATGACGGAAGCTCCAGCAACCCGCCGCCAGAGACTCCTTCAAAAGAAGATTCTGAAAATACAGTAAAACAGGATTTTTTGTTAATCAATGCTGTTGGAAAGACGATAACTCTTGGAACCAATAGTGAAAAGGCCAAGGCCAGCGAACGTCCCGAAATGGAGATTGCCTTCGATTACGATTTTTCCATTTCACGTACAGAAGTAACTTGTGGCGCATTTAAAACGCTGATGAAAACGTTCCGGATGGAAGTGCCTTGCCAAAAGGATTCTCTTCCTGTCGTGAATGTAACCTATTACGACGCGGTCCTTTTTTCCAATGAAAAAAGTAAAGCTGAAAAAAAGGATTCCGCTTATTCCTATGCTTCTGCAACGTTTGATGCGGAGGGGCATTGTACATCTTTGGAAGGACTTAAGTTCATCCCGGAAAGTCAAGGTTTCCGCTTGCCTACGGAGGCTGAATGGGTTTTGGTTGCTTCACAAAACTGGGATCCTTCGAAAGGGTGGAATCTCGAAAATTCCATGTCTAGCACCCATGATGTCTGCTCTGCCGAAGAAGAAAGTGAAATCTGCGACATGACAGGAAATGTGATGGAGTGGGTAAACGATTGGTTGGGCACCTTCAAGGATACCACCCTGGTCGATTTTCTCGGTGCGCCCGATGGAGGCTCCCAGGGAGAACGTGTCATTAAGGGTGGTAGCTATTTAAATGCTCCCGACGCGACAACCTTGCATGCTCGGGGAGATGTTTATACGGTAACCTCTTCCACCAGGGCTGACTATGTGGGTTTCCGTCTTGCTGTAGGTGCTATTCCCAATCCTTCTTGGATGAGTTCTGATGGAAAAACGACGGAAAGCCGATATGTTGTCCAGGTTAGTTCTGCTGACATTCGCAGAAAATTAGGAACAAGCCGTATAAAGCTTGCCTTTAGAAACGATGTGTCCGGAAATCTCGCTTATTTGGATAATTTTGATGGATCCATGTCTGTCGTAGAAATACAGGACTCCTTGGAAGTGTATCATCCAGAAATTTCTCCCGATGGAAATCGAGTTGCCTTTAGTACGCGATATGAAGGCGTGGGAGGAAAATCCCAACTTTATGTTCGAAATCTGGATAGGGAAGGTTCTGGCCTGGTGAAACTGGATGCGGAAAGTGCGGCGATTCCTCGCTGGTACGTTATGCCAGATGGCGATACTGTAATCGTCTATGTAGATAGCACTTCCAATAACAAGGATGGAGCTGCCTTTGCTAGGGGAAATACCTGGCGTGTAAAATTCAGCGAAGGGAAGTTTGGCGTTCCTGAGAAAATCTTTGACGGTGCGTTCCATGGTGGTGTCAGTCAGTCGGGAAACCTTGCCGTATCTGGGGCAAGGCTACTGAGGGCGAGGGTAAACCAAAAGGACACCCTTTGGTATGGTGGTGAACAGGCTTGCAACGTTTCCTTGTCTAAGGATGGTCTCAATAGGACACTGTTCCTTGATTTTGCGGGGAAGACGGGAAAGGAATTTGTGGGGACTGATTACCGGACGCATGGCCGCTTGTTTATGGCAGACAGTTCAGGAAACCTGATTATGTCGGTGCCTTCTCCAGAGGGGTATACCTTTGATCATTCAGAATGGGTTGTTGATGAAACTTTAGCAGATTCTATGGGAGGACGTTTTGCTGTTGTTTCCTTGACAAATTCGGATGGCGCGCACGGGAAAATTGCATTGGTGGATCTGGCCGACAGTAGTGTTATGGAACTGTTGGATGGCGATGAATTGTGGCATCCCTGCCTGTGGAAGGAAAAATCCATTTATGCTGGATTGAATTTGAAGCTGAATCTGGATAGTGCTGCCATCTATTTTGAAAAGCCTTCGGATCCCCTGTTGTCTTCCAAAATGAACATCTTCTGGGCTCATAGTGATTCGTTAAAGGTTGTCGCGGTAGGGTCGTCTCGAGTCAGCACGGCCTTTGCTCCAAGCGCCATTACGTATGGGCCGGCATTCAATATGGCGGCAATTCCGTCGGATATGGATGTCTCGAATTACTTGATTGAACATTACGTGCTTAACTATTGCCCAAATTTGGAGGTTATAGTCTTAAGCTTGGATCTTGACCTGTGGAATGAAACATCCGGAGTGAATCTTCAGAAGAATACTTTGGCTTTCCCTGGATATGCCTATGATGCAAAGCATGAAGTTTGGGAAGAAAACGATCGCAAGGAAATCATTTCTATCAGTAAAGGCCTGATTGAATCTAATTTGGCCTTGTCCGATTTGCAAAACTTCATGGGTTGGCTTCCTGTTCCGGGCGATATGTCCTGGACGTCGGGTGGCATGAATCCAAATATTTTCGTAGCCGATTCCACTTGGAGCGATTCAACGAGTGTCTACGAGGATGCCTTGGCTCAATTGGAGTCCATTATTGAAAAATCAAAGAAAAAAGATGTTTTGGTGATCGGTGTTGTGTTCCCGCAAAGCCCTTATTACGCAACAACGGGAGCCTTTGGCAGACATGGCATGCGTCGTTCACTTGCAGAGAAGCTTCTTGAACGAATTTCGGACCTGGATGCAGATAATGCAAACTTCGTTGTGATGGATGAAAACAAGATGGGAATGCATCTGTATCCGGATTCCATGGCTTTTGACTTTGATCATTTGAATTACCTGGGCGGCATGGAAATTTCCGCCAAAATAGATTCGCTTATTCATGCAGTGAAGGAGGCTCGCCGATGAAGATTCGTTGTGTAGCTCTCTTTATGCTGATGCTTGTTGTCATGGGCCTTGTTTCCTGCGACTATTCTGACGCTGCATACGGGGAATTACTTTTGGCGGAGGAAAGCCAAGAACATTCTGGAATGCTGTTGATTAGTGCTAGCGGCAGAAACGTAATCCTTGGAACCAAGGACAAAGAGTCTTCACTTAAGGATCGTCCCTCCATGAAGGTGGAGTTTTCCTATGACTTCTATTTAGGAAAACATGAAGTTACGTGTGGCGAAGTCCAAAAGTACCTGGAAAATTTTTCATGTCGAGATGACGAGCAGCCTGCTGTGAATGTGACCTACTTTGATGCGGTTCTTGTAGCAAATGAGAGAAGCAAGGCTGAGGGCTTTGATACAGCATACGTGTATACCAGTGCGGAATATGACAACGAAGGCCATTGTGTTGGATTGGTTGGTTTTGCCTTCAATCCCGGAGCAGAGGCATACCGTTTGCCTACGGAAGCAGAATGGCTGCTTGCCGCAAAGCATGACTGGAATCCTCAGAATGGCTGGAACTCGGAAAACTCGGAATACAGAACTCACAGGGTTTGCTCCAACGGCACGACAACCGCCGGTTTCTGTGATTTGTCTGGAAACGTAAAGGAATGGGTGAACGATTGGCTTGGCCAGCTTCGTGATACAACCATAAGCAATTATGGCGGCGCTCCTGATGGAGGCCTTGTGGGGGAAAGGGTCTTAAAGGGTGGTAGCTATAGGGATTCTCCTGAAAATATAAAGCTTTACAGTCGTGGTGATATCTATACCGTTATTTCATCTATGAAGGCAGACTACGTTGGCTTTAGGCTTGCCTTTGGAAAGATTCCCGATGTTACGTGGCTTGGGCGGGATGGCCTCGCCGGAAACAGCAGGGTCTTCCCTCTGGTGAATGCTTCCGAGATAAAGCAGTTGATAGGAACCTACAGACTGAAACTGGCGTTTAGGAACGATGTGACAGGAAATCTATCCTATATCGATTTCTCTGGCGGTGCATCAACGGTAATGGAAATTACTGATAGTATAGAGGTCTATCATCCTGAAATTTCACCCAATGGCAGGAAGGTGGCTTTCTGCACCAAGTTTGAAGGAGCAGGTGGAACATCCCAGGTTTATGTTCGTGACTTGAGTGTCCGAGGTACTGGGCTTGTAAAACTGGATGTGAAAAGTGCCGCCATACCACGATGGCGTGTGTTGCCTAATGGCGATACCGTTATTGTGTATGTTTCCGACGCCGGTGTAAATACCAACGATGTTGATTTTGCTAAAAAATCCACCTGGCAGGTTAAATTTGAAAATGGAAAGTTTGGCAGCCCCGAGAAATTGTTTGATGGTGCCTATCACGATGGCATATCTGCAGATGACCGACTGGCTATTTCCGGGGCCCGATTGCTAAGGGCTCGCGTGAAGGGGAAAGATGAGGTGTGGTATAACGGAGAACAGGCTTGTAATGCTTCACTTTCCAAGGACATGTCAAAGAGAACGTTGTTCCTTGATTTTGCCGGCAAGACAGGGCAAACGTTTGTTGGCGAAAAATACATTACCCATAAACGTTTGTTGATTGCCGATAGCACGGGCAAATTGGTTCAAAGCATCTCTGCTCCGGATGGCTATACCTTTGACCATAGCGAATGGGTTGATAGCACAAAAGTTATTGTTTCCTTGGCTAGCTCGGCCATGAACCATGAAAAAATCGCCGTCGTTAACTTGCAGGATAGTAGCGTTACTGCTCTTGTAGATGGCGACGAACTTTGGCATCCCTGCATGTGGATTCAGCACATGTCCTCGTCGTCAGATGGACAGGGCTCCACCTTGGATTTTGACAGCGCTGGTGTTTATTATACGTCAAAGGTTCCGTTCTATGGACTAGAACTTCGTGAAAAAATGGAGAGATTCTGGTTGCGAAAGGATTCCGTAACGGCTGTGATTCTTGGAAGTTCCAGAGTCTTGTTTGGTATAGATGATCGAGCCATTAAATCTGAAAGAGCCTTGAACATGGGCTTCTCTTCGGGTGATATTCCCAGTGCCCATTATCTTTTCTTGCACTATGTGCTAAATCATATCAAAAACTTAAAGACCGTGGTTGTGGAACTGTCTCCTGATTTTTTCAATTCTGTTCCGGAACTATTCTTGAAACCTTTGCTAGATAATGCTCCTGGTTATAAGTACGATGAAAATCACGATTTCTGGAAGGATGGCGTGAGCGATTCTTTCCTAGATGCGGTTTCCATGAGTCCTAAGCCCTTTGATTCCTTTACCCTTTATTACGATCCGGAAGATTTCCTGATGCCTTCAGGTCAGTGGGGCCGTGCGGAGGTTTTGCATGACTTGTCCTGGGTGACGCTTGAAGATCTAACCGTCCAATCCAACTTTATTTTGATGCGAGACATTGTCAATCATGCAAAGGTTCGCGATGTCAAGGTGGTGGTCATTGTCACTCCCCAAAACCCTGGATATCGAAAGACGAAGGCTTTTGGCCTATATGGAGCTGAACGTTCTGTAGCAAAATCTATAATTGATACTGTTGCTGCCATGGATGTGGTAATGTTTGACGAAAATAAGGACGGCTTGCATGACTATACCGATGAAATGGCTTTTAATACGGATCATCTTAGTGGCTTAGGAGCAAAGCAGTTGACTCGACGACTTGATTCCTTGCTGATGAGCTTAAAGAAGTAAGTATGAAGAACTTGAAATTCTTATATGTGCTGATTCTAGGGCTGCTATATGGTTGCAGTTCCGATGGCTCCTTGTCGGCTCATGAGGATTCTGCGTACGAATCATTTAAGGTGTCTACAGAACAGGACCAGGCCCATGAGGGAATGGTTCGTGTCTTAGCCAAGAATACGACCTATTATGTAGGAACCGATGAGGAAACGGCCAAGGCTAACGAAAAACCGAAAATGAAGGTCAAGTTTGGCTACGACTTTTCCATAGGAATTCATGAAGTTACCTGCAGGGAAATGGGTGAGGACTTTTGCTCGAAAGATACTGAGGATTATGCCAACCTGCCTGTGGTATATGTGACCTATTTCGATGCCGTTCTGTATGCGAATAAACGCAGTGTTGAAGAAGGCTTGGATACAGCCTATACCTATGGAAAGGCTTCCTATGATGAAGAAGGCCGTTGCATCGGTCTTTCTGACTTGAAATTTAAACCGGACGTGAACGCCTATCGCCTGCCAACAGAAGCAGAATGGATGCTGGTTTCCTCGGGAAGTTGGAATCCCGCAAAAAGCTGGAACAGCTCCAATTCCGAATTCAAGCGGCATCCTGTTTGCTCTGCAGATACTTCGGGCATGCCTGTTTGTGACATGGCTGGTAATGTGTCGGAATGGGTGAATGACTGGTTAGGATATTTTGCTGATACTGTAATGACCAACTTTGCAGGAGCCTTGAATGAAGGTAGTGTCGGTGAACGTGTTTTGAAGGGCGGAAGTTTCCGTAACGGCGAGAAGAATCTGTTCCGCTATAGTCGCGGCGATATCTACACTGTGGTTTCTTCCATGAAGGCGGAGTATGTGGGTTTCCGCCTGGCTTTTGGTTCTATTCCTAAGGCATCTTTCCTAAGTGGCAAGAATACCGCTTCGCCTGGAAATTATAACATGGTTGCCTCTCTGACGGATTTACGTCAGGCTACAGGAACCTATCAGACAAAGTTCGCCTTTAGAGATGACGTAACGGGAAACCTTGTTTTCGTAGATGGCCATAGCGGAAATTACGATTTTGTTGTCATCGAGGATTCTATTGAAGTTTATCATCCCGAAATTTCTCCAGACGGCAAACGTGTGGCCTTTTGCTCAAAGCAGGAAGGCGTTGCTGGAGTTTCTAAGCTGTTCGTCCGAGATTTGAATGCTTCTGGCAGTAACCTGGTTCAACTTGATGTAGAAAGCGCCGCCATTCCTCGCTGGAGAATTCTTGACAACGGTGATACGGTTATCGTCTACGTATCGGACGCTGGGGTGAATTCTGAGGAATCCAGATGGATGGAAAAATCCACTTGGCAGGTGAAATTCTCCGGAGGCAAGTTCGGAAAAACGCAAAAGCTTTTTGATGGATCGTTCCATGGGGGAGTCAGCGAGGACGGTTCTCTTGCAGTGACGGGCGCAAGACTGCTTCGGGCTCGTCTTATGGAAAGCTCTATGCAGACCGGAGAAAACCTGGTGTGGTATGGCGAAGAGCAGGCTTGCAATGTGTCTCTTTCTCGTGATGGTTCGAAACGGACGTTGTTCTTGGATTTTGGAGGCCGCACGGGACATCAGTTTGTAGGCGAGAGTTACAGGACTCATCAGAATCTTCTTGTTGTAGATAGTACCGGAGACCTTGTTCAGCACGTTGCTGCGCCGGCCGGCTATAGCTTTGATCATACGGAATGGGCTGTCGGCAGTGAATCGGCTGGAGGAGAAAATCTAGTTGTGGCGACTTTGACAAATGGCAACGGGGCGCATACAACAATCGTTCTGGTCGATATGGATTCAGAGAAGGTTATTCCCCTTGTGGAAGGTGATGAACTTTGGCATCCGTCGTTGTGGGTGAAATCTGTGAATAAGTCTGCTAATGGAATAAGCCTAGATAGCGCTGGCGAGTACTTGACGGAATTCCATGATTCAGAACAGGCTCTGTATAGGCATAAGCTTGGTTTGTTCTGGAAAAACTTCGACGAAACAGAAATTCTGCTGGTAGGCAGTTCCAGAACGGAATGGGGCCTTAATCCAGACCTGTATCCGGAAAGAAAAATGCTCAATGTGGGAGTCTCCGGAATTGACATTGGCCGTGATCTGTATTTTATCAAGAATTATGGATTGAACCATGGGAAAAACCTGAAGGCCATTGTCTTGTCTGTAGATTTGGATGGATGGCGTGGTTACGAGGACCATCTGGAGTTGGTGATGGTTGCGGGCTCTGGCTATACTTACGATGCTAACCATGGTTTTTGGGCGGATTCCATTCCCGAAGGTTTTTTGCAGGCTGTAGAAGATGGCTTGCCTGCAGATGATTTTGTAACAAAGGATTACACGGAAGCGGGGGGTCGTTGTAGAGAGTCTGTTTCATGGACGTCGGCTCCCATTGAAGTGGTCTTTGATTCTGTATTTACACCGAGTCAGGAAAAGTATCTTGATGGAAAATTGAAGGAATTGAAAGAGGTTGTGGAAATGGCCTCAAAGAGAGATATTTACGTAATTGGAATTGTATTCCCGCAGGCTCCTCAATACAAGAATACAGGAAGCTTTGGGGTTTATGGCTTGCAGAGAAGCGTTGCCAAGAAGAAATTGCAGTGGTTGGATTCTCTAGCCAAGGAAAACTCTCATTTTGTTCTGATGGATGAATACAAGATGGGCGACCATGACTATCCAGACTATATGGCTCTTAATCGAGATCATTTAAGCTGTGAAGGTGCGGAACAGGTAACCAACCGTTTGGTGGATAAGCTAGATTCTCTCATGAAATAAACTTGATGGATTGTTGATGTCTTTTCGGAATAACTGTTTCCCTTATGTGTGCCTAGTTTGCGTATTCCTATTGTGGGGATGCGATACTGGGTCGTATGGGGATTTTGCGGAACTGGACTATTCTGCCATCAAGACGGGAGTTGACGCCGAACGTGAAGGTATGATTCTTGTAAAGGCGAATGGATCCCACGGAAGAATTGGTACTAATGGTCCTAAGGGAATGCCTGTGGAAATGCCCTCCATGAGAGTGAGCTTTGACTATGATTTTTCCCTGGGAAAGCATGAGGTGACATGCGCAGAGTACAAGACGTATTCAAAGGAATGGACTAAGTTATTTGATTGCGAACATTCCGACAATCCTGTTGCAAACGTGACGTTCTTTGATGCGGTGCTTTATGCGAACGCAAGAAGTAAGGATGAGGGCTATGACACGGCCTACAGTTACACCGGTATGAATTTTGACTCTGAGGGAAATTGCATCGGTTTGGATGGCTTAGAGTTTAATCCGGATAAGGATGCCTATCGCTTGCCTACTGAAGCAGAATGGAGCCTGGCTGCTGCTCAGGGATGGTCTTCGGGAAAAAGCTGGAATAGCCGAAATTCTGAATACAGAACCCATAAGGTCTGTACCAAGCCTGAAAACGAGGTGGGATTTTGCGACATGGCAGGCAATGTCATGGAATGGGTAAATGACTGGAAGGGCTGTTTCAAGGATACGTCCTTGTCGAATTTTGCCGGCGCTCCTGATGGAGGCCGTCTTGGTGAACGCGTTGTGAAGGGCGGCTCCTATCGCAATGAATCCAATGCCATCAATCTGTACAGCCGAGGCGATGTTTATACAGTGACCTCCTCGACTAAGGCGGACTATGTGGGCTTTAGGATTGCCTTCGGAGCCATTCCTGAACCATCTTGGATGGGGCTGGATGGTCAGCCTGTGGAAAGTCGCGTGCTTTTACGAACCTTGGCTGATGAGGTCCAGAGAAAAACAAGGCGAAACAACGTGATTCTAGCCTTCCGCAATGACATCTCTGGAAATATCGCTTATGTGAGATATGGATTTACTCCGTTGTCTGTTATAGAAATTCACGACACCCTGGATGCGTACCATCCCGATGTTTCACCTGACGGATCCAAGGTTGCCTTCTGTACAAAGCCGGAAGGTGTGGGCGGTGAATCCGCTATATATGTTCGAACGTTGAGCTCAACAAGCAAGAAACCCATAAAGCTGGGACTGGTAAATGCCGCTATTCCTCGCTGGAGAGTTCTGGACAACGGCGATACCGTGATTGTATTTGTTAGCGATGCCGGAAACAACAAGAATGAATCCGCCTGGAAGCAGGAATCAACCTGGCAGGTGAAATTCATGAACGGAAAGTTTGGACGCCCTGAAAAGCTGTTTGATGGAACCTACAATGGCGGCGTCAGCTCTGACAATCGTTTGGCGGTTTCTGGAGCGAGGTTGCTGCGTGTAAGCCAGGAGGATTCCTCTGGCGTTTCCCGCGAGACATTGTGGTACAACGGTGAACAGGCTTGCAACGTTTCCTTGTCAAACGACGGCTCGAATCGAACCCTGTTCCTTGACTTTGCTGGAAATACAGGCAAGGATTTTGTAGGGGAGAGTTACAAGACTCACCAACGCCTTTTGATCGCCGACAGTACTGGCAAACTTGTACAGTCTGTTGGCGCTCCGGATGGCTATACCTTTGACCATAGCGAATGGGCCTCTGGCGAAATCATTCGGGGCGAAACCGATGGCATTGCGGTAGCAACCTTGACGGGTTCCGATGGAAGCCATAAGAAAATTGTCTTGGTGGACCTTAAGGACAGTTCCGTGATGACGCTTGCAGAAAGCGATGAACTTTGGCACCCTAGTTTAAGGATTGTTCCGCTAGGTATACCGGAAAATTCAAAGCTTGATCCCGACAGTGCCGGGCTTTACATTGGTGATAAACAGGATAACGAATCTGTTATTTGGCGCTACAAGATGGAATTGTTCTGGCAGTATTACAACAGTACAGAAATTCTTGTGGTCGGTTCCTCTAGGGCCATGGCAGGCGTGAATCCGGGAGCCTTCAGAAGTGGCTATTCCGCCTTGAATATGGCCCAAACTCCCAACTCCATTTATACTTCCAGAGATTTCATGCGGAACTATGGCTTTACCCACATGAAAAATCTGAAGTACCTGATTGTTTCTTTGGATATTGATTTCTGGTGGAAGGCCGACGATGAAGAGGAAAATATCTTTAAGAATCGGTATGAACAGTACCCGGGATTTCTCTACGATTCCCATCATGATTTCTGGAAGGATGGATACCCGGATGGCCTGCTGGAATTAACGAGACAGGCTACCGGCAATGAGATTGGGGGCTTGTATACCTTGTATAAGGGCGTTGACAGAGGTACTCACTGCCTTGGCTTTGGCGGCCCCTATCCCGAAGTGAATTTCGATAGCACCTACTTTGACAAGCGCCCGGAACTTATTGACAACTCCCTTGCCGCAGTACAGGACATGATTTTGGATGCGAAGAAACATGATGTCCATGTTATTGGAGTCCTGTTCCCTCAGAGTCAGTATTACCTAAGTACGGGAGCCTACGGTCGCTACGGATTGAGACGCAGTAAAGCTGCCGACGTGGTCAAGAGAATCCGTGAACTGGAAAAGAAAAATTCCAACTTCACCTTGTTCGATGAAAATAAGATGGGCAATCACACCTACGACAACAAGCAGGCTCACGACTTTGACCATCTTTGTCTTGATGGCGCAACATTCCTGGCGTCGCGACTAGACACCCTTATTACCAAGATAGACCAAAAGAAATGAACCTTTTCTGGCCTGCCCTTGTAATCCTTACTGCTGCGTTTTCCGTATTTCCTTTGACAGATACGGATATCTGGTGGCATTTGGCATGTGCTAGAGAATGGGTTACGACATGGACTCCCGTAAGGACCCCCGTTGTCAATGTCCATGAGTATTTTCAACTGGTTTCCGGGTTTGTTTTCGATTTAGGAGGGGCACCCCTGCTGGTTGCGCTTAAGTCTCTGCTATGGGGACTTGTATTCGGCTTATTCCTGTGGCCCATAAGAACGCAGATAAAATGGATTCCATTTGTATTATCAGCGGCGCTTCTATTCCTGCTCCGTTACCAGATGGAAATGCGACCGGTGCTTTTTTCGCTACTGTTCCTGGGCTTGTACTGGAACATTCTGCCGCTGTTTTTCAGGGATGGTTCTAAACTTAAGAAGTCCCTGGTGCTTATTTCATTACTAGTACTGCAGTGGATCTGGTGCAAGACGCAGGGCTTATTCCCGCTAGGCGTAGCCTTTGCGGTTGGGCTCGGCTTGACCCGATTTTTTGAAAAGGCTAGCGGCCCTAGGATGATTTCATCTCGGCAATGGGGTGCTTACGTTATGTTTGTCCTGCTACTTCTGGCGATGCCATTTTTACATGAAGAAGGCTTACGTCTTTTTCTGTACCCCTTTGGCTTGCTAGAACGTTTGTTGGGCTTAACCTCTTCCGCCGTGGTCTTTTCGCAGGAAATCGCGGAAAATCGTTCCCCAGTAACGTTGCTTATGGAAAGTGAAAACGTCGTTACTTCGTTAACGATGGTTCTAATGTCGCTTCTCGCTTTTGCGGGGGCGTTCTACCTGCGGAAATCCAACGCTTTTCTTTCGGTCTGTCTTTTTGCTACCGCATGCCTTGCAATGATTGCGGAACGGAATGGAATCTTGATGTTGCCTGTTTTCTGCGTAGCTCTTCAGAGAATCCCGTTTGCTTGCAGTGGACTATGGAAAAAGACAATCCTTGTTGTTTTGATGGCTTTGCTCGGCGTATGGGTTCGGTCGATGTTGGCCTATGACGCGTCCATGATTTCATACCAGCGAGTCCCTGTGGAAGCCGCGGAATGGATGAGGAATAATCCCCATCAGGGGCGCTTGTTTAATGACGATCGAGCTGGCGGGTATCTGGCCTTTGTGAATCCTTCTGACTCCATTTATATAGACGGACGGTTCATATTGAAAACATCGGATTTCTTTCAGCAGTACTTAGGTTTTGCTGAAAACCCTGAAGCCTTTATGCGGTACGCTGATTCCCTTGGTATTGATCGAACCTTGTTCCCGTTGCGTTATTATGCCCGTTGGGGGAAAGTCATTGACTCGCTGGTTGAAAATGAACAGTGGTTCTTGGCTTATCGCGATGAGTATTTTTGTGTTTTTCAACGAAATTATTGATGAAAAAAATCCGGCGATTACTCACCGGATTTTTTCTCTCTCAACGTAGTTTAGGCTACGCTGTAAATTACTTGAGGCTGATGGCCTTGACCAGGCTCTGATTGCCGGCCTTGACGCGAATCATGTACTGACCTGCAGGGAGGGCTGCCATGGAAAGGCTTCCGTTTACTCCAGAAATGCTGAAGAGCTTGTTACCCTGCATGTTGAATACTTCCACTTCTGCAGCAGAAACTCCAGAGATGTGGAGAGTCTTGCTTTCAAAGGCCACATTCATGCTTGCGGTGTGGAAGTTGATGATTGCCTGGTTGTTGGGGTCCCAGGGATTGGTGTTACCCTGGTTACCGTTGTTATTGCCCCACTGGTTGTTGGGATCCCAGGGATTGGTGTTGCCCTGATCGCCATTGTTGTTTCCTGTGTTACCCTGGTCTCCGGTATTGGTGTTACCTTGGTCTCCACCTTGCTGTCCATTCTGGTTGCCGTTGCCTGTGGGGCAAGCAGTGTACGAGGTGGGGTTGGTGGCCAGGTAACCCTTGACAAGGTTGCCAGAGGTGGTGTAGCTGAGGCTTGTCTTGTTGGAGCCACCGCCGAATGCTGCGGTGCCTTCGCTAATGTGGGATGCGGACCAGTTTGCCCAGGAAAGCTTGTACTTGTTGATGAAAGTCTGCCACTGGGTGTTTTTGTTTTGGTCGGGAGTGCCACCGCCGTTGGCATCGCCGGTTCCCCATTCGGAGACGAATACGGAAAGACCCGCCTTGATTGCCTTTTCGCCGTTAGAGCCTTCGCAGCCTCCACCCCAGTCATAGTTGCCGCTGACGCAGTGGCTGTTGGCGTAGTAGTGCAGGGTGTAGGCGGTGTTCTTCTTGCTGTCGGTAACTTCCTTACCAATGACTTCTTCCGGGTGCTGGTCCCAAGCGCGGGTACCCACGAGAATCAGGTTGTCGGAGTACTGGCGGATGGTGGGGATAATCTGGTTGGCGTAGTTCTTAATGTTGTCCCAGGAAATGTCCGTGGGTTCGTTGAACAATTCAAAGATCACGTTGTCATACTGGCCGTAGGTTTTGGCCATTTCTTCGAAAAATCCCTTTGCGGATGAAACCTGATCGGTTGCATTGTGGCTGTGCCAGTCGATAATAACGTAGATGTCGTTCTTGATGGCTGCTTCAACGACAGCCTTCATCAAGTTCTTCTGAAGGGTTGGATTCGTGCCGTAGCCCTGAAGCTTCTGTCCATTGTATTCGCCGGACCAGTCTTCAGAACCGGTAGCCATGGCGGCACGGACAATCTGGATGTTCATGTCGCGGACCATGGTAGAGACACCTTCTTCACTCCAGTATTCGACGGCTTGTGGCATCAGGCTCCAGTAAAGACTCATACCACGAACCTGGACTTCGGCGCCGTCCTTCACGCCTTCGCAAGAACCGTAAATGCGGCCTTCACCGGCGGAATTCTTGCCGGTCATGAGCTGGCCGTATTGGCTAACGGGGCCTACGCGGGTGGAGGAAATCGTTTGGGCGGAGGCCAGGCCAAAACCTAAAGTCATGGCACAGGCGAGAGCGGGAATGGACAAGAATTTCATAAACATCCTCATGTAAACCATAAAAGCATTGGTTTAATCGAAATGTTGTGGGTTTCGAATGCAAACCATGCTTATTTCTAATCTTAAGATATATCCATATTATATGGAATGTTGTGGATGTAAGTTTTTTATTGGTTACAACAAGAAACAAATGTGTTCTAAATCAACAAAGAATGGTGAGAAATGGTGTTTTTGACGCAATTTTGAAAAATGTTGTTGCTATCTTTTCTGTAAATAAAGAGGTTCCTTCCGGGCAACCCCGGTTTTGGAGTTTCAAATATTGAGGTTTTTATGAAAATGAGAAAGTTTGCCCTGGTTTCCGCAATGGCTATGGCCTGCACCGCTTTTGCCCAGCAGGGGGCCCCTACGGGTGCCGCCGTGGATCCTACAGCCGACGAACAGAAGGCTTTGGATGCTCTGAAGGGTAAGGTGGAAGGTGTGATCGCCTGGTCCACCAGCCGTGCAAACTCTCATCACGACATTTGGCTCATGAATGCCGATGGAACTGGTGCCCATGCCTTGACCGCAAGCGACAATGTGGACTGGTTCCCCCGTATTTCCCCCGATGGATCCAAGGTGCTCTTTAACCGCAGCAAGGGTGGCTGGGTTCCCGAAAATGATGCCAACTATCCCGAAAAGTGGGACCTGTGGACCATGGATATTGATGGCGCAAACCAGGTGAAGGTGGTGGAAAATGCAACCTGGGGCACCTGGCGCCCTGATGGAAAGACCATCGTCTTTAGCCGCGCAGGCAAGGTTTTTACCATGGATGTGGCCTCCAAGGCTGAAACCATGATTTTGGATGGAGAGGTCGCCTTCAACAAGTCTGGCGTAATTCTTCAGGAACCTAACATGAGCCCCGATGGCAAGCACTTGGCTATGACTCTTCGTGGCTCCATGCGTGAAACCGGCGTGTGGAATCTGGAAAAGGGTGGCTGGACCAAGTCCGGTGACGGCTGCCAAATCGACTGGAACTTTGACGGTTCCAAGCTTTACCGCGTGAACCCCACAGGTAACGGCGGTACTGCCGCTCCCAGCGAAATCTTGTGGTTCTCTGCCAAGGACGGCAAGCAGGTTGAAAAGGTGGGCTTCTTCGGTATTCCTAAGAACGTTCGCCTGATGGACTTGCCGGGCCGCCGCAGTCACGAATACTTCCCCCGTATTTCTCCCGATGGCAAATGGCTGGTTTGGGGTGCTACCGACAAGGGCCATGACCACGACATGTTCGACTACGAACTTTACATGTGGAAGATTGGCGAGCCGGTAGAAACTGCAGCCCGCATTACCTACCATTCCGGTAATGACCGCTGGCCGGACATTTGGCTGGGTAAGGTCCCTGTTAAGGCCGCACCTGTTGCTGCTGTGGCAGAAGTGAAGGCTCAGGCTGCCGCTGTTGTTTCTGGTGGTGTCAGCGAAGCTAAGATGGACGAACTGATTCAGGCCATCAACAAGCTTACCGAAGCTGTGGACGCCTTGACCCGCACCCAGATGGACAAGAACATGGCCGCCGAAGGCGCTGAACACGTTGGACAATGAAAAATGAAGGATGAAGGATGAAGGATGAAGGATGAAGGATGATTATAATCACGGCTTCGCCGTTTCATATTGAGTGCGAAGCACCATTATTATCATTATTCATTGTTAACTGTTAATTGTTAATTGCTCAAGCCTATGTTCTCCTCCCGCGTGTCATCCTGAGCGGA
>JAKSIF010000030.1 GCA_024398965.1 Fibrobacter sp.
TTTCAGTGGTCGATACAGAACTCGAATCTGTGACCTCTACCATGTCAAGGTAGCGCTCTAACCAACTGAGCTAATCGACCATTAAGGTAGCCCAAAGATAGTATGATTTGGAACCCTTGTCAAGGGACGTTTCTTAAAAAAAGGATGGTTTTTATCGTTCCGATTCAGGTACCCAGTAGCGGAGTCTTCCGCTGACATGAACCGGGGGGAGGCTGTCGCGGCAGGTACCGGATCTGCAGTCCTTGAAGTACAGTTCCACGTCGGCAGTCCATAAGGAGTCGTTGATGATTTCATCAAAGTGCAGGTAGCTGCTGTCGGGAATGATAGGGGCTTCAATGGAGTGCTCCTGACGCATCCAGGAAACATTCTGGTATCTTCCGTTGACGCTGGCCCTTTCGACGGGCTGGAGATTTCCGTTGGTGCTAGGGTTGTTTACCAGGATGGAAAATTGGTCGCCTCGCTTGCTTTCTTCAATTCGGGTCCTGAAGAAAAAGTAGTGGTGCATGTTGTTGACGTAGAAAGGGGGCTCCACGTCGTTCTTGGCCAGGTCGATGGTAAAGGGACCTTCGCCGTCTATGGTGTACTTGAAGTACCCGCCGCCCTTGACTTCCCAGCTGTTGTTGATGTCGGCGCAGCCTGCAATGAAGCTTGCGGCAATCCCGAGGGATAGCCCAGCCAGGACGATGGCCGAACGTTTCTTGCTGGTTGTTTTGGACGGGCGCACAAACATAACATTAAACTAGAAATTATCTTTTGTGTTGATGACAGACCTTGTGAACATTGAACGCCTTGATGTAGAAACGCCCTTGGGGGTGGTGCATCTTGCTGCATTCCCGAAAGTTTCCCATAGGGAGGTCATTTTCAGAATATTGTCCGAGGTAACCGGCCGTCCTGTTTCGGCCGCGGACCTCGTCCAGACTGAACTCGACCCGCGCCCCTGTTTTCCGCAGCTTGATCTGGATGTGAACTGGACGCACTCGGGCAAGCTTTGCGTTGTTGCCTACACGCAGTCTCCCGATGTTCGTGTGGGGGTTGATCTGGAATTCCATTCACCTAGGCGTCTTCCTGTGGCGGAGCGGTTCTTTAGCGCTCAGGAGGTGGAATATCTTAGAGGGCTGGACGCAGGCTATTCTTCTGACGAGCCTTCTGCACTTGCGGAATTTTTCCGTCTTTGGTGCCGCAAGGAAGCCTTGTTCAAGTGCGTTGGGGGAAGTTTCTTTACCGACGCCCTTGGCCGCAGTGTCATGGAGAACCCGCTGGCTTCCGCAAATCACCAGGTTCATTTTGTAGACCTTTCGCCGGATGCGGTGCGTTCCTTTTATCCGAACATCCAAAACGAAAAAAAGGGCGCCGACTTATCGGCATCCCTTTGTATTGCTGTGGCTCGCTGGCCACGATAACTGGCTTTGACTAGGCGTTGCCGTCTACGTCGTTATTTTCGATCTTCTGTTCGCCCTGTGCTACCGGACGGTTCTGCTGAGGGGCGGTTACAACGTACAGCGGCAGGCTGATCAGTTCTTCTCCGTCGACGTTCAGACGGATGATGTACTTGTCTGCGCGCTTGATGGGCAGACGCTGCAGGTTGAGAACCAGGTTCACTGCGGCAGTGTCGAAGCCCTGGGCCACCGGCTCCAGAGGAATCTTGGACTGCATCGGGGGGACGACTGCTTCACCGACAACGTCTTCGAAAACCAGACTCAGTTCGTGAACGCCAACTTCGGAACGCTGATAGCGAATGCGGAAGGCGGCAGAGCACTGCGGGATTACCAGCGGGAACTGCTGGGCGAAGATGCGGTCAAATGCACCGAGGATGTTCAGACGGCCACCCATGCCATTAGCGGTTGCGGCGTCACAGATTGCAGCGATTTCAATATTCATTAGTGTATCTCCCAAGAGTCGGCCACATATTTCATAATAATAGGCCCGTTGTTATTTCCTGATCCTCCTGCGTTTTCTCGTGCCAGCATGGAGAGGTATACCTTTCCTTCGCCATCAATGGCTAGCTGAGGTGCGTGACCACGCAAGAAGTAATTGTGTTTATAGTAGAAAACTGTATTGAAGTAGGGCAACTGGTTTTCGCCGTGGAAGTGCCATTTTTTGCCTTCTAGACGGAAAACGTGTACCTGGGACAGTGTGGGGTAGCCATTATCGTCGATGGCGGCGTAAACAATGCCGTTATGGACAGCCAAACTGATATGGTAGGCGATATAACCCTCGAACAAGGCGCTCCCGAATATTCCGGAGGTGTTCCAGGAAACTTCATTGGTTCCGACGGTTCCTTCGTACACATAGGGCCCGTATTTTTCCACGTTCCTGTTAAGGAATCCCATGTAGATTTTGCCATTTCCGGCAACAAGGTTTATGCCGCTGAAGTCGTTGGCGATCTGGGACATCTTGCTTGCGCTTGAGTAGTCGTTGCTCAGTATGGTGCAGTAGGCGGAGTAATTTGCCGTAGTGTCTACGGTGACAATTACAAGCTTTCCGTTTTCGCTGAATGCGGCTTCAATCTCGCGGAATTTGCGCGGCCTGGTCTCGTCCTTGCCGGTTTGGGGATTTCTTACGGTGTCGTTCTTTCGGGCTGTTGCAGAACTCTTCCAGGAATCTCCGTTTTGAACTGCAATGAAGTTCAACTTGTCGGTCTTGGTGTTGTAAACAACAACGGGCTCCTTGGACGTTGGGTTGCACAGCAGACGTGCTGTCCAGACGTCGCTTATGGTTCCAAGGCCAGCCAATGCAGAAGAAGCTCCTGCAGACTTGAAAATGTGCAGGTCGTTCTTTGCGGTCAGAAGCCCAAAGAACAGGTCGGTTCCGTTTGTTGCGATCTTGATGGCGGTTACAGAGTCGGCGGTGCTCTTTTCAAGAGTCGTCCATTTGCCCGATTTCATTACGGCAACGTTCAGCGTGGTTGCGTCGGCCATGTAGGCGATAACCGGATTACCATTCACAATGACTTGTGCTGGCGCCGTGTTGGAAGCCGTTGTCTTAAGAACGGTATCCTTTGCAAGGTTTTGCCATGCCTTACGGAAGTAGACCTTTCGTGAAACTTCATTAGCGCGGTGACGACTGTAGAAACCGTAAGAAGGCGATGTCGTTGTGCTGTCGCGGTAATCCAAGGTGATTGTCATTTCGCCTTCGAAGTTGCTGCGGATGAAGGCGCTGTTGAATTCCGCAATGCTGGTGTCAAGGGAACCGTCGGGATTTCCTTGGTAGAATGTATTCTTTACGTTGCTGAATTTCCACCAGAAGTCCTGATTGTTCTTGTCGCCTAGTTCACCCAGCTTGGAACTGGAACCGTTCCAGTCCTTGCTGTAGAAGTACAGGGCTTCGTCATCGACGGATTCATCGCCACTCCAGAGGTAGACCGTATCTGCCGCGGAAATGACGCCTTCTGGATGTTGTTCCATAATGCGGATTTCTGTAGTGTCCTTGAATGTCGCCCTGGTGCTTGCTTCCTCGGCGGAAACAATGCAGTACATGTCTACGCCCTTGAGCGTGTAGCTGGAATCCTTAGGCACGGTAAAGCTCTTTCCGTTTTCCTTGTAGCTGTACTTGGGCACGGAACTTTCAAGGGTCTTTCCGGTAGCCTTGTTTATACATTCCCAACTGAACCAGTTGATGCCCTGCCAGACGTCGTTGACCGTTGCGCCAAGTACAAAGTTGTCGCCCTTGTTCAGGTATACCAGCTCGTCCTTGACCCAGATAATGGGAAGGTCTGTGGAGAATGTGAACGTCATGGTGTCTGCGGCCTGGTTGCCGTCGTTGTCTGTTGCGCGGGCAATGCAGATGAAGTCTGCCTGGGGTGCGGGGGCTTTCCATACGGTGTCGAAGGATGCTACGGTTTTCCAGTTGGCTTCGATTTGTTCCGGCTTGCCACAGCTCCATTCTCGCTTGACGATTTCACCAGGGTCGGAGGGAAGGTTGTTGTTGTCGCTGGCCCTTGCGTTCAAGGTGATGTTGTAGCCTTCACGAATAATCAGGCTCTTGTTAACAACCTCGATGGTGGGCGGGGCCACAATCACCTTTGTTTCCACGGTGTCCTTGGCGGTGTTGCCGTCGTCATCGGTAACGCGGATAATGCACAGGTACTTGTCCATGGCGGTGGAGGGCATGACCATGGTTGTCTTTGGCGTAGTTGCCGAAGAATAGGTGAATCCGATGTTGGTTGCCTCTGCAGCTCCGCATCCCCATTCGTACTTGACGATGGATCCAAGTGAATCTTGGGCGTGGGCGTTCAGTTCCACTTCGTCCTTGATGGTGACGGTCTTGTGATTGATGGAGGCGGTTACGGTGGGCCTGCCAACTACAGTCTTGTACAGGGCTGTATCCTTGGCGGTATTGCCGTCGTCGTCGGTTACTCTGACAACGCAGTAGTACTTGTCCATGGCGGTGGAGGGCATGCGTACGGTTGTCTCGGCTCCCGGCATAACTGTCCAATCAGGATTCTTCAGGCTGGATAGGCTTTCATCGCAGGCAATGTCGTATTGGGTGATGTAGCCCAGTTCATCGTTGGCGATGGCCTTGATCTTTACGTTGCTATTGATCTTGACTGTGTCTGTCTTTGTTGCAAGACGGATTGTGGGGATGTCCAGAAGGGTTGCGAAGGTAAGGGTGTCTGAGCTTTCTTCCTTGTCGTCGTCGATGGCCTTGAAAATACAGCGGTACTTGTTTGTTTCTTGACCCGGCAAGGTTATGGTAATCTTTAAGTCGCTTACGGACTTGGCCGGGGTAATGGTCGTGTCGTTGGTAAAGTCGAACAGGTTTCCGTTGTCGCAGGCCCACTTGAACATATTCACGGTGCCGTACTTGTCGCTTGCATCAAGGCTTACCTGAACCTTGCTGTTGATTTTATAGGCACTTGCTTTTTCACCGGTGCTGGCCTTGATACTTGGAGGATCGCTTATGACGTTTACAGTGACCGTATCGCTGTTTTTGAAACCCTTGTCGTCGGTAACCGTAACGACAACGAGGTGTTCGCCAAACTTGTTAAATGCCAGGTCTCCGGACTGTTCCGTGGTAGGGCAGGTATATCCTTCACTAAGGTTTGTTCCGCAGTTCCAGCTGACGGTAAGCTCGCTACTTTCAACGCCCATGAACGTGACGACTTCAAAGTGAAGCGGGTCGTTCAGCGTGACGGTATTTTGGAAGCCCGGCTCGGTAAAGATGATTGCTGGATTGTCGCCAAGGATGCCGAACTTTACCTGGGCGCTCAGGTCCGCGCCGTTCTTCTTGTAGCTGGCGGTCATGAGGTAGTCTATGTCGGGGTCGGCCGAGGAAACATCCTTGTATTCCAGGACCAGTTTTGTAGAGCCGTCCTCTTCCACCTTGGTCTTTTTCGTAATGGCGGCGCCGTCAAGTTTCCAGTTCCATGTAACAGAATCGGCGGCGGGATAGGCGTTGCCAACGACGGCGTTGAATTCCAGCTTTCCGGCAGAACCAATCTTATGCTTCTGAACTCCGTTGACGTTCAGTGTCAAAGTTGTAGCCTTGATGAAAATATCCTGCTTCAGCGAGGTCTTGTTGCCGGCCTTGTCCGTTGCGGAGTATTCCAGCTTG
The DNA here is from genome assembly GCA_024398965.1 of Fibrobacter sp. Taxonomy (NCBI): domain Bacteria; kingdom Pseudomonadati; phylum Fibrobacterota; class Fibrobacteria; order Fibrobacterales; family Fibrobacteraceae; genus Fibrobacter; species Fibrobacter sp. The sequence goes on from JAKSIF010000030.1 coordinate 5,554, forward strand.
TGGCTTCCGTCTGTGAGAGGATTCGAAGACTTGTCCTTTAAGGGCATGGAGCAGTTGAATACGGCGCTGTCTGCACTGGCGCTGCAACCGATTTTCTGTTCCGCACCGTCAATGGATCCTGTAACGGAACTGACGTAGGCGCCAAGGTCTCTGGCGTAGATGGTCTGTACGAAATCTCTTATGGAGAGTGTGTCCAGATTCTTGACCAGAAGAAGGGGCGATGCGGTGTCCTTTAATACCAGTTCCTTTACCTTCACGGTAATGCCGGATTCGATGTATAAATCTTTCTGGGTTGCAGAGCCGAATTCCTTCAGGGAATCTGAATGAGCCTTGACGGTAAATGCGCCCGGGTCCACCTGGATGGTGTAGTTACCCTTGGCGTCGGTCATGCCGTCGTAAATCTTGTTGCCGTCGTTGAATTCGACGCGGATGCCAGAGTGGTTGTCTCGACCCTGGTATTTAGCGACGCCGGTGAATTTTCCCTTGCTGGATTTGATGTCTCCGATATAGAAGCTCCAGTGGCGGGAAACGCCGTCGGAAACCTTGATTCGTTCCATGTGGGTAATGTCGTAGCCGTCGAAGACGTACATGTCCCAGTAGATTCTTCCGGTCAGTTCCTTGCTGGGGTCGTTGAGCAATGTAATGACGTTTCTTCCGTCAGAGGTTATAGGTTCAAAAATGTTGGAGGTGAATTCTGCCGCAATCAGGTCTTCCGGGGTGAACGCCTTTTGCGGGGGCTGACCGTTGGGTGATACCTGGGCGTAAATAAAGTACTGCAGGTTCTGGGGGTTGTCGGCGTCCTCGGCTTCGTAGTAGAAATAGAATCGGTCGGCAATGTTGTGGCGGGCTCCATCCTGAGGATAGAGAATCTTCAGTTTGGGGATTCTGTTGAAATGCAGGTTTACGCTGTCGGTGACTTCGTTATCATCATCGTCCTTGACGATGACATAGATTTTCTGGTTGCCGAGGGAATCGATTTTGGAGGAGTCGTTCTTGATTGTCAAGTAAAGGGAGTCGTTTCCTTCGCGAGTCTCGTATTTCCACTTCTGGGCAGCTTCTTTACCACTGGCGTCAAGGTCCACCTTGATGCTTGCGATACTACCGAAGGAGTCGCTTACGGTAATGGGGAAGGTGATGTTTCCGTCGTGGCTTGTCCATAGGGTGTCCTTGGGAACGTTCAACTGGGGCTTGGTGTCGATAACGCGGATGTAGGCTCGCTTGGTGTCGGTGCCGGCGGTGTCCGTGGCGTTGTTTCCGTCGAAGGCGATGAACTTGGGATAATAAACGCCGGGCTTGGCGTATTTCCAGGCCTGGGGCTTGATATTGTCGCCAATGATGACGGTGTCTTTGCCGTCGCTCTTGGTTAGGTTCCACTGAAACCTGTAAATCTTATCCACATTGCGGGGGAGGATGCCCATCAGGTAGATGGTGTCGTTTACCGTGACGGTCAGGGTGTCGGGGATGGTATCCGCCTTGTCTACGGCGGTATTGGCAATGGAATCCGCAAAGGCCTGCGGGTCTTCAAAAGCCTCTCTCTGAGCAAAGACTCGGGAGTGGTTGTTCTTTAGGTTGACATTTTCCTTGACTGAAGATTCCCTAGAGCAGCTTTCAAGGGATAAAAGGGCGGCTAAACCCAAAAATATTGCCAGAAACTTAAATTCTCTCATAACTCCACCCTTCAGTAAAATCAAATTGAAAAATATTCTATATGATTTCCCAGTTATAATTTATCTTTTTTATTGAAAATGGGTACCTGAATATTTTTGTTGAAGGATTTTGTTTTATGGAACTTATTCCACTTTGGTATTGGCTAGGCGTTTTTTTCATTTTTGGGGCTTGTGTAGGCAGTTTTTATAACGTGATTGTGTACCGTATGCCTAGGGGAATTTCCCTCGTAAATCCCCCATCCCACTGCCCCTTGTGCAAGAAGCATATCCCGATTTACCTGAACTTGCCGGTCATTGGCTGGTTTATTTTGCGAGGAAAAACGGCTTGCTGCCATAAGCCTTTGAACATCATCTACCCTATCGGGGAGGCTTTGTGCGGTTTGCTGGGGGCTTTGGCCCTTTTTGCTGCGGTGGCGGTGAACTATGGCTCAGTGGTTCCTGAACTTTTCAGTGCCCCGGTGATGGCGCCTGCGGTGTGGGCCGATGGCCTTGCCATGTTCTGGCTTTTGCTTGGGGCCTACCCGGTATGTGTAGTGGATTTTAAGTACAAACTAATTCCTGATTCCATGAGCGTTGGCGGCATTGTGGCGGGCCTCTTGATTTCCTTGATTCCTTGCGGAATTACCCCGCTCCAGAGCTTGATTGGTGCAGTTGCCGCGGGCGGTGGCCTTTGGCTTCTGGGCTTTATTGCAAGCAAGGTGTTTAAGAAAGATGCCATGGGCTTTGGGGATGTAAAGCTCTTGGCCGGTTATGGCGCCCTCATGGGATGGCAATCTGCCGCCATGATTCTAGTGATTGCCGCAGTTATTGGAATTATCGTCATGATCCCCTACGCCAAGATGCAAGCGAAGGTTGCCGCGAAGGCTGTGGTGGATGATTCCGCCGACGCTCCGGGCCAGATTCCCTTCGGTCCGTTTCTGGCCATTGCCGCTCCTGTGATTTACCTGTGGGGCGACACGCTGCTGCGCCTATACGTGCAGTTTGTAATTGGTGAATAGGTATATGTCATCCTGAGCGGAGAAGGATCCAGTAAAAAAGCGGCCCGAGGGTCGCCTTTTTCGTTTAGAGAGAGAAGAATTTTACTTGCTGAGCATCTGATGTGCCACCAGCCAGGCTTTTAGGCGGTTCCAGTTGGTGTCCTTGCTCTTCTTGATGTCGCTAGTTATTCTGAAGGCGACGAAATCCTGTAATTCCACTACACCTGCAGTAACGAAATTTTCCCTGCCATTGGAAACGTAAGCTTCGTGGTACTGGTAAAGCTTTAGGTCAGTGTCGCGAATGATTTCTTCGTCTACAGCCAGGGTCAGGTGATTTCCCACCAGGGCGATGGCGAACTGGTGCTGGTCTCCGTCCAGAAGGGTGGTCGTCTCGGAGAATGCCAGGTTTTCGTAGGTGGTGTCTTCTTTTGCCTTTCGGGAGTAAATCCTGGTGCAGACATCCTTTGATCCGGCTTCGCACTGACGAACGTCAAAGCCATGCAGTTCTCCGTTCCAGTCTTCTTCAAGGGTGCTGAACAGAACCGCAGCGGTATCGGACTTGCTTCCGTCAAAGGAAAACTTGAAGCTGTAGCCGATGTTTCTTTGCTGCAGGAAGCCGTAGCCCTTTTCGATGGTGGTGTTCTGCAGGGATTTTTCTGCCAGCAGGATGTTGCTGCTGATTCCCGTAGGTGTACCATCAATTAAACTGTAAGATGCCTTATCGGATCCATCGGGGAAGTTTATTTCCGCCCAATAGCTGAAGCCATCGCCCTTTCCGTTGGCGGCTGTAAGTCTGGAAATGTTGTTGGAGTTTACCAACAATGTATTTGCAGAGATGTTCTTGCCGGAAACGGGAACAATCAAATGTTCCAGAGATTTTTCGCTCAGGGAATCCAGCAGAATGCCAGCATCATCGGGAAGAGTGAATGCAAGAGTGTCTGCTGTTGTGCCGGAGATGACGGAATTGTCTAGAGTCTTGCATGTGATTTCTGCAGAACCAGTGAGGCTTGCTTCGTATTTACAGAGGTTCTGGTAGGCGCCTTCGGGAATTCCTTCCATCAGGAAGGATCCTTGGGCAGAATCCTGCGAGGTAATGGTGTGGCAGGCTTCTGTGTAATCTAGACAGACCTTATTTCCCACGCTGAAAAAATCATTGTCGAAATGAATCTTCTCGCTGGAAGTCTTATGAAGTTCCTGTTCAGAAATCTTACGGTATGTATTCTTGTCTTCGGTGACCTTTTCTGCACTTCTCAGGTCTAGCGAAGTGTAGCTAGCTAAAGCCTTATCTTCGGATTCGATGTGCAAGGTGTAACTGTAGTAAACTACTGGCAAACCCTTTTCATCCAGTTCAAAGTCCAGCTTGTCAGGAATGACTCCTGTATAGGTGGCCTTGTAAACAACGTCCTTGAAGGAGTAGTTGCCGCTAGCATCCGTAGAAGTTTCCTTCAGGGTGACGGAGTTGCCGGAATACTCGGATTCCACCCTCTTTAGGGACACTCGGACGTTCTTGATGGCGTTCCCGTTTTCGTCAACCGCGGATCCCTTTACGTTAATGATGGTGTAGTCGCGGTCGTAAGTGATGCAGGCGATTTCATTGGAATTGCCAAATTCATCAAGTCCGTTGCCAAAGGCTGTTTGCTTCTTTAGATTGTTGGGAATGCTGGTGGAGCAACCGTTTACATTGACGACCTTGTCGCCGTCCTCGTTGATGGAGGCTTGCTGGCCCGATTCCGTTTCGGTGAAAACCCCGGCGGTATTTGGATTGTTGTCGGAACAACCCACGATGCCCGCGAGACTCAAACCCGCAGCGCTTAAACCCGCAACGAAACTACAAATGTCTCGTAATTTGTAATTCATGATTCGTAATTTCATTATTTACCCCCGTTGTTCTCAAGATTTGAGAACATATGCAAATTCAGCTGATAGACTCCGTCGGCCTTTTCCTTGTCCTGGGAAATGATCCGGCGGGCCTTTGCCTTGAATTCCTGCACCGCCTCCTCCAATTCCTTATAGGCGTTGCTGGATATACTGAAAGTCAAGGTGCTCATGATTGTCGGTGCCTTGGGCGGAGTCATTAGCGCCTGCTTTGAAAGTTCAAAGCACTGCAGTTGATACTGCTTGATCAGTTCCGCATTGTTGTAGGGCCCGCTGGAAATGGATTCCTGGGTTGGCTTCCAGAAGCCTTCCTCGTTCTTGCGGGCAAGCCCCAGACGCTGCAGAAGGTCCAGGCTTTCTTTCAACTTGCCCAAGGTGACCTTCGGGAAAATCCTCTTTTGTACGGGAGTCAAGTCGTCGTCAACGTCCATGGCGTCCAGGATAGCGAACAGGGCGCTGTTGTACCAGTGATTGTAGTACTCGTAGGCGTCGGTGTTCAAAATGCACTTCGGGTCCGGATGCATCTGCAGCAGTTCTTCCATGGCTGCTTTACGGATGGCGTCGGTCTTTGCCTGGTCCACCTTTACCATGGTCTCGAAGTATTTGGCTTCCTTTTTGTCCAGATTGCAGATTTCAATGAACTTTGCCACCATGCGGGGGCTCACCTTCTTGCCTCTGAGAACGTCTGCAAAGTAGCTGCGGCTCTTTTCCAAACCAAGAAGACTGCAAATCTCGGTACGGGTGAACTTGGGGTCCGTCTTTACGCGGACGGCCTGGTATTCTTCCAGATACTTTCTAAAATGGGTGAACTGGTAGATGTCGACAAACTTTTCCATGTTCTCAAATATAGTACAAAAACCGCTAAAAAGTGAGAAATATTTTGAGAACGTGTGCCGCGATGTAATTTTATGTAGATAAAATGGCGAAATTTTACGGAAAAGGCAATTTTTACGAAAAATTCTTGAATTAACACGACTATTGCACGGAATGTTTAGACATTTTGGGGCGTTTCCTGCATTTTTTGGGTACTTTTAGGAATATGAAATTCGATGTACTTGAAAAGTCGCTGTTTGGATTAGGAATTCTATCTGGCTTGGCTTTTGCAGCCCCTGCAAATCCAGCCCCGTTTACTGTTGAAAACCAGGGTGACGAACTAACCCTCCAGAGGGGTGGCGATGAACATTATCGCTTTACCAGAACCTCCGACGGCTTTCTGGTGGTTCAAGGTGACGATCAGGTTTACTATTACGCCGATGAACAGGGCGAGGCTTCCAAGTACAAGGCAAGGAACGAAAATGCCCGAACTGCCCAGGAAAAGGCCTTCCTGAAAAAGCTGAATCGTGAGGCGGTTCTCAAATCCCATCGCGAAAAGCATCCCGACAGGTTTGTTCGACCTAGGGAGCATCAGGCACCGAAGCGAGCACCTTGGGTGCCTACGGAAAATGTTTCCGGCGGTTCCGATGTTAACGACGATGTTCACCCTTTGTTACGTCTTCCCAGTCCCGAGGCCCATGCCAACGGCACTAACCGATTCCCGATTATTCTGGTAACAACTAGCGGTGGCCGGGAATACCTTGACTCTGCAACATTCCACCAGATGTTGAATAAGGAAGGCTATAATGCCAATGGTTATGTGGGGTCGGTAAGGGATTATTTTGTGGACCAGTCTTCCGGTCGATTTGTTCCGACCTTTGACATCTACAAGGTTTCCGTAAGCAATTCCCTGTCCAGCTACAAGGATTCCGACTACAAGCTGGTGGTGGATGCGGTAAATGCGATCAAGAATCGTTATCCATCTTTCGATGCGTCGCCCTATGATTCCGACAAGGATGGAAAGGTGGACGCCGTAGGTGTCTTTTATTCTGGCGACGATGACAGTGGTGTAGGTGGGTATCACTATGAACTGCGTTGGAATGGTGTAGCGAACCTGAACGTTGGCGGAAAAATCTTTAATTCCTATTACCTGTTGAGTCAGGGAACTTATCCTTACGTAGGCTTGATCCACGAATTCAGCCATTCCATGGGTCTGATGGATCACTATTGCGTTTACTCAAACGATTGCTATAGTGACTTTACCAACAACCAGTACCAGTCTCCTGGCGCCCATGCCTGGGATGTGATGGCGACGGGTATGTATAATAACTCCGGCAAGAATCCTCCCAACTACAGCGCCTTTGAACGAAACTTTATGGGCTGGCTGGACTATGAAAATTTGGATACGAAGGCGCAGGTGACAACTGTTGCACCTTTGCATAAGTCCAATAAGGCGATCAAGATTCCTGTAAGTGGAAATAACAACGAATGGTTCATTCTCGAAAATCGTCAGCAGAGCAAGTGGGATGCGGGCTTGCCTAATCACGGTCTCTTGATTTGGCATATCGACTACAATCAGAATGCCTGGAATTCCGACGCATTGAATGACGATCCGGCTCATCAGCATATTGACGTGGTGGAAGCCGGCAATCTCAAGGTGACTGGTTTCTATGATGGGCAAAGTGCGACCCATCTGAAGGACGATTCCTTTCCGGGTTCACAGAACGTAACAAACTATGGCCCCTTTAAGTCCTGGGGTGGCGTGGACTTGGGCGTAAGTCTTTATGGCATTATGGAAGAAAACAATGATGCTTGCTTTACCACTCAAAAGGGTGTGAATGTTACAACCTGCAAAGTTGCTTCCAGCAGTTCTGTAAGTGCAGAGTCTAGCAGTTCTGTGCTGCCGTCCAGTAGCTCTGTGAACGTTTCTAGTTCGTCTATTAAATTTGAGTCTAGTTCTTCCCAGACTCCGGTTGTATCCAGTAGTTCTGTCGCTACATCTAGCAGTTCGCTGATTCCTGAGGAATCTTCTTCCAGCGCAGAGCTTGAGGAGTCCAGTTCCTCCGCGTTGGCTGTTTCCGAAGTAAAGGTTTCTGCGAATGGAGTCCGCATGGCTGTTTCTGCCGGAGTGCTGGAATTGACGCTCCCTGCGGAAGGTGTAAAGGCGGTAAAGGTTTTTGACCTGCAGGGAAACGTAGTCTTTGGGCAGATGGTAAATGGAAGTCGCGCCTCCTTGAATGTGGGTTCCGTAATTCCTAAGGGCGCCTACATCGTACGGGTAAACCGTGGCAATCAAGTCCTGGGTACTCAGAAAATCTGCGTTCCCTAGGGCTCCTGCTATCTTGTCCGCGGGATTTGTTGTGATTTCTTCCTAGATTCGTTTAAGAAATCTATTTTGCGAAAATGATGGCCGTTATCAGTCTGAAATCAACGACTGTATTAAATAAAACATCCTGTATCATCTAGAGAAAACGCGGCAGAAATGTCGCTTTTTTCGTTTGCATTTTTGCTATAGACAACGAATGAGGTTATTTTTTAGCAAACGGAGGTTAGGAATATGAAAATCCGCAAGCTTATTACCAAATGCATATTGATGGTGGTGGCTTTTCTTTGGGCCGGCTGTAGCGATGACGAATCAAGCGATCCCGTGTGCCTTTATGGCGCGGGGCCTGTCTTTGACGAAAGTTCCTCTTCTGTTAGCAGCTCCAGCGAAGAGTTCAGTAGTCCTGAGATTGAAGCCCCGAATAGTTCTTCCAGCCTAGTGGATAGGGAGGCCGCTCTTGCTCGAGGTGAAACGCTTTGCGCGGAACATAATGGCGTTAGGGAAATGATTCAATATGAACCTCCCTGGGGATCTCCCGAATCAAGAGCCGATGGGGTTGCCCGCGAAGAAGTTCGGGACAGCGTGGAAAAGGTCTTGAAAACTAGCGTGGCAAAGAAATTCTCTTTTGCGAAGAGATCCTGTCTAGAAAAATTTGCCGGAAATGTTGATATGGTTGTCTTGTATGGCGCACCCATGCCTGCTGAAGAGAATCCTTACGATATCTGGCAGTACATTTGCAAAAATGGCGTAATCCTCAAGGACGAAGCTTATCAGGAAAAGGATCGCGAATACGATAAAGCTTTTGACGAAGCAAAAAAAGAAAGTCTTGAGAGATACCGCAAAGAAGTGGATGATTGTGGAAAATCCTAGAATCTAGATAAAAGCAAAAAAATCGCAGGCGGTGAACCTGCGATTTTTGCATTAGAGAGAAAAGTCTTTGGCGGGCTTGTTCTGCGTTGCCTACTTGTCCGCCTTGCCGCCCACCTGGAATAGGGCGAATTCCATTTGGAAAACCTTGTCGCTGCCTTTGTCCTCTTCGGCGATGAGGGCAATTTCCTTACGGAAGGCGTTGATGCGTTCCACGATGCGTTCGTAGCCTTCCTGGCTGATGCCCAGGGTAAGGCCCGAAATGTGGCGTTTGCCCGGCGGGTCCCGGTCGATGGAGTCGGCGCCCATCTTGAGGCAGTTCTGGTGGTAACCGCGAAGTGCCAGTTTGGAGGTGCGGTCACCGGTGGTGATGGCGCTTTCCGTCAGGATGTACTTGCCGTCCTCATCCTTCTTGATGAGTTGGCATTCTTCCAAAAGTTTTACAGATTGCTTCGCCTCGTCTGGCGTAATCTTCGGGTTTACCTGCTTGGCCAATGCGGCGTAGTCCCCGTCGAATCCGAACATGCCGATAAGGCTGCGGATAAACAGATGGCGGGGGTGGGAATAAATCATGTACTGGGCGTGTCCCAATAGGTGTTGCTTTTCTGCGAAACGCACGACCTTGAGGACCGCCTGCATCTTTCCAAAGGCGGCATCGCGGTCTTCCGTAGTTTCCGCCTGGTTGAATTCCACCAGGGCTACGAAAAATTCTGTCTCGTGCTTGCCCAGGCGAAGGCCGGAGGCCACCTTGGGAATACTCTGGGTGGAAAGGTTCTTTTCGCCGTTCATGACGCGGCTGATGAAGTCCTTTGCCTTGAAACCGATCTTGTCAGAAAATACGCGCAGGGAGAAAGCCGGGTTGGCTGCCTTCTTCTGGTTGTAATAGTCTTTCAAAAATTCCCTGTAATCCAGGTACTCAAAGACTTTTTTCTGTTTCTGCGTTTCGGTCATGCTAAAAATGTAAGAAATTGCCGTCTAGATGGAATAGAGAAAATAATATTGCCGTTGTCTAGAAACAACGGTAAATGGTGATGGACTGATAAAAAGATAGGAAAATGGCCTCTTTTAACGTAGATTTTAAGCAATCCTAGAAGAATTATGGCAATTCCGCCCCGTTGTCTAGGATTGGGTGTATTTATGAAGAGTGTTATGGGTAAAATGGTTGCAGGTATGGTTCTGGCCGGTACGTTCGGAGTGTCTCAGGCCGCTGTATCTGTAAGTGAAGTGGTGACGCTTCCTGGCGATGTAAATTTGGGCGGTGGCGACAAGGTGGGTTCTCAGCTCATCGCAGCCACCTACAACGCAGGAAAGGGCCCCGGTGTTTGGATTGTGGCAGATGGCGGTTATCGCCTTTACCACAACGGTTCCTTGCTGGCCGAAGATAATCAGGCTGGCCGCGTCCGCTTCATTCCCATGACCTTGCTTCCTGGCGAAAACGCATTCTCCGTAGTTGGCGTCAATGGCGCTGGCGCTCCCGGCGTCATGGTGCAGATTGATGACCTGGACCGTTCCTACTACAGTGGCGGCGACTGGAAGGCAAAGCCCAGCGTAGGCAATACTTCTTGGAAGAACAAGGGCCGCGACCTTTCCCAGTGGGGTAGTGCTACCACCTTGACTTACGCCAACACCAAGATGCCTAGCGGAGCTGCCCTCAACGGTTTTGCTCCCAATACTCAGTCCAAGTGGATCTGGACCGGCAGCGAATCCGACAAGAACGCTATTTTACTTTTCAACTTGAATGTGAAGGCCGAAGGCTTTGGTGCTGTAACCACCGGCGGCGACAAGGGCAATATCGTCATTGCGAAGGATTCTGCCGAAGTCCGCAAGTACCTGCAGTCCAATGATGCTGTGACCATTCTCGTTCCCGAAGGTACTTATGATTTCCGTCAGTTCCGCAATGCGGTTACCGAAGCCACCAGGCAGGGCCGTACCTGGTGCCGCACCACCTGTGGCGAAAAGAATGCGGTCACAGGCAAAACTAATACTTTCTACCGCATCGCCTTCCAGGCAAATTCCTGCTCCTCTCTGGGCGAGTCCGGCCTTGAAATCGTGAAGGAAAGCGACAATCTTCAGTCCTGGAGCAACTGGATTACCATCAAGGGCAACAAGAGCTTGATCGGTATGGGCCGTGGCGCAAACCTTCGCGGCGCATCCCTCAATAACCGCTGGAATGAAGGCGGCCACAATAACATCTATCGCAATCTGGCCATCTATGATGTGAACCCGCACCTGATTGAAGCGGGCGACGGCCTGGAAACTAGCGGCGACAAGGATCACCACATCAAGAACTTCTGGGCAGACCATATTAGCTACAAGTGGATTTCTGATGGCATGGATATGGAATTCGTGGATAACGCAACCATTAGCTATACCGATCTGGATGGTGCCAACGAATACAACTGCTGGGGCACCGACCCTTACATGGCCCTTGTGGAAGACGCTCACTTGACTTACGCCAACAACTACTGGCACAATTCTTATGGCCGCGTTCCCAAGGTTACTGGCGAAACTAACGGCTCCCAGGTGCATATCTACAATCAGCTGGTGGACGGCAACCGCTTCTTCATCGCTGGCGCCAATGGCCATAGCTCTACGGCCAAGGCTTATGTCCGCTACGAAAACAGCTACATCAAGAATGGCAACGGCTACCTGGCTGAATGGGGCGACAACGGCTACGTTTATTTCAGTGGTGTTACTTTCGATAATACCAAGCAGCAGCATCGCTACAACGGCACTGTAACACAGGGCGTACCTCAGGCAGCAACATTCAATCCCTCTTACTCTTGGGAAAAGCGTACTGTTGCAAACCTGCCCACGGATCTTCCGAAGCTCACCGGTGTAGGCGGCCGCTACGGTTCCATGCCCTCTTACAACCAGGCTTTCGGCATCAGCAAGAAGGCTGCAGAAGTCAAGCTGAGTGCGCCTGCTGCAAACGCAAAATATGATGCCGGCGCCGCCGTATTGCTCACTGCTGCAAAGAGCGCTGGTGACGGTTCCGTCAAGAGTGTGGATTTCTACATCGGTAACGACAAGGTGGGCTCTGCAACTGCCGCACCGTTCCAGGTAACAGCCTCCGGCCTTTCCGCTGGTGTCTATTCTGCAGTAGCCGTCGTCACTGACAACAACGGCCTTACCCACATGTCTGAATTCGTGACCTTCGAAGTGGTAGGCGAGACTTATCCTGAAATTACTAAGTGCGGTGCTGGTTCCTCTAGCCAGGCAATAAATCTTGGCGAAGCTATCACTGATTTCTGCTACACCTGGACCGGTGCTGAAACCGTAAAGGCTGAGGGCTTCCCCAAGGGCATTACTGCAGATATCGATAACGCGGCCAAGAAGATTTCCATCAGCGGAACTCCTACGGAAGCAGGCGCGTTCTCCTTCAAGGTAAGCGCCACCAGTAACGACTCCACTTTCTCTAAGTCCGGCAAGATTACGGTAACGGATCCCAACGCACCCGCAAGCTCCAGCTCTCAGGAGCCTGCAGAGGAATCCAGCTCCAGCGAAGTGCCGGAAAGTTCCTCCAGCGAATCTGTGGATCCTGAATCTTCTAGCAGCGACGTTACCGCCATCGGCGCCCGTATGCAGCTTTCTACCGAGGCGGAAGCCGGCTTCTACCGCGTCTTTGACATGCAGGGCCGTCCCTTGTTCTCCGGAGAACGCAAGCCGAACAGGATGCCTGCATCCCGCGTGGTTGTGGTGGAATATACCAAGGCAAACGGAATTGCCCTCCGCCGTTACATCCAGACCCGCTAACTTTTTCCTCCAAAAAACACCAAACAAAAGACCGTCCCCGAATGGGGTCGGCCTTTTGTTTACAACATTTCGGCCGTCCCCGAATGGGGTCGGCCTTTTGTTTACAACATTGCGGCCGGTCCCCGAATGGGGTCGGCCTTTTGTTTTCAACATTACGGCTGATCCCCGAATGGGGTCGGCCTTTTGTTTTCAACATTACGGCTGCCCCTGAATGGGGTCGGCCTTTTGTTTATCTAGGAATCGCTCTTTTTTTGATGCTCGTCCAGCATTCGCCTTGCTTGCTTTGCCATCATATCGTTTTCGTTCATGGCAATAACCTTTTCAAGCAAATGAATTCCGTTACTGTATTCAATCTCGTTGTTAACGCAGATTTCTCCAAGGGTGAACAAGGCCCTTCTTGCAAGGAAAGCGTCTTTCTCTGTGGAAAGACCCTTTCTTAACAGGATTAGAGCTGCTTCTGGTGCGTTTTTCGCCTTGGCCATTTCACCCCATTCCAGCCATTGCATGCTGGAAACATCAATGTAAAGTGATGGGCTTGCCATTCTTTCGGCAACGCTTTTTACCAGCTTGGTGTCCACGGGAATTTCTTGTAAAAGGGATGTCAATGCCTGGCTTAGGAGGCTTTTGGATTTCTCGAACTGAGTTTCCTTGGCTGCCTTGAAACCTTCTTCCACAAGGGCTCTGGTCTTTGCTTTTCGCTCGGCCATGGGATTCTTGTTGCTGTTGCTCATAAGCCGTTCTCTCAGGGCTTCGGCGTTGATTTCCTTGCGGGTTTTGCGACGAGTCTCAATTTTGACGCCCGCTAAAGCGCCCAGGCCAAAGCAGACCGGTTCTGTAATGGCGACAGATCCGAAAATGCCTGGATTCAGGAACCAGTTAACGAGTACGTCTAGAATCAGTCCCGCGACAGCGATTGCGGTAACAATCTGGCTGGTCAATTCTTTTTTGGGGGCGAATGCTGTTGCACCAAGAATGAAGGCGAGAGTCAGGCTCATGCCCATGTAGCGTTCACCTGCGTAATGATCGAAGAAACTTGTGCTGGCAAAGAAATCTGCAACGACGCCTCCGCAAATGGAAAACAGGGCGATAAACCCGGTAAGCACCGGCAACGACCAGCGTTTCTGCATCCGGATGAAGGCAAATAGGAACAGCGGTGCGAAAATCAAATAGTTAAGAATGTTGGGGCATAAAATCCAGCTGGTCAGGAGTCGTTCATAGTGGGCGTGCTTGGGAACGAAAGCCATGTTGTAACGAGCGAACTGGTCTGTATACTGGATAATCTTTTTTTCCAGGGTGTTTCTAAAGTCTGCTTCCGTAGGGTAGCGGCCATGCTCCTGAATAAAAAGTTCCTTGCCGCCCTGGATTTCCCACCACTGGCGGTATTCCTGCGCCATGGTTTTTACCTGTTCCTTTACAACATAGGAAGGATTTTGGGAAAGGTACTTTTCACGGTAGCTTTGAAATTCTTCTTTCTTCAGCTGAGGAGTCGGCTCCAAACCCACGGAACGGAACTGTTCTTCGCCAGCATCTTGCCACCATTGGTCGAAAGTCTTTTGGATATTCCTTTCGCGATTGTGCTGCTTGATCTGAGGCATGGCTCCGGTGATTCCGTTGAATACGCCAATCCCAATGATTAAGACGAGTACAACAAACTGAGTCGGAGTCAGTCTGCGAATGCCCTTAAAAAGGGTCTTTACTGCGAGCTTGAAAAGTCGTGTGGTGCGGTTTGCTGATTTTGCCATACCGCGAATATATATTCTTTTAATGACGACCGTATTCGTTCAATTGGTTCCAGAGGAAATCTGTATTGACGTCCCTGTAACCAAGGGAATTGACCCTTTCCCTAAGCTTATGAGCCATGGTAAAAAGGTTGGGGCAGTTCTGCATTCGTTCAAAACTGTCGAAGATGGTGAGGTTGTCAATCCACTGAGTCAACTCAGGGAATCTAGAGTCCTGGAAACAGTTCTCTCGACCGTGCTTGAGATATTCCAGATAGCGGTCGGTAATGCGGTAACCGTCTTCGATGAAAATATCCATGGTCTTGGGGAACAGTTTCTTTCCGGTCAGGAATTCATGGATGATGATTCCAAAACTAAAGTAGTCTACGGAGTTGGACAGGTTCTCGCCCATAATGGCCTGTTCCGGCGCACTATAGCAGGGTGTCATCTGGCCGCCATACTCTGTAACGGTTTCGCGCATTTTTGCCTGGGCGTAACCGAAGTCGCATACCAGAATCTTGTGGTTGTTTCTGTGTTCCGGATTTTGGCAAAGCAGTAGGTTCTTGGGCTTTAGATCCTTATGCACAACCTGGTAGTAGTGTAGCTGGCTGATGGTGTTTGCCAGATAGGCAATCTGGGCGATACGGTGAAGGACCTCGTCGTCAGTCAGGTTTGCTTTAAAGGTCTTGTCCAGGGAACATCCCTTGATGAATTCCATTTTCAGGTAGGGGTGCCTGCCTGCAATTCCACCACCCATGCTCTGTACCACGCCTTCGATATTTGTGGCGTGTATCAGGTTGTTGATTCGTATTTCATCCTGGAAGGCGCTAAGCAGTGCGTTTAAACGATGGATACGATCTTTGCCGGGGCGAGCCCAGTACTTGCAAATCTTGACGACAATTTCTTGCTCGGCAAGATGGGCGTTGCTGCCGTTTTGTTCCAGCCAATACTTGGCGCGATAAAGATTGTTTGTGCCTTCAAGGGTCAAAGGCTCGGTGAGTTCGATTCGTCTTACGGAACCATTGTGCAGAAATTCGGGATTCTGGTCAAACCACCTTTGGTATTCCTCCATGGTGTAGTTGGGGCGCAGTGACAGGTTTCTGGAAACCCGATCCAATGTTTCTGCCAAAAGATTTCGAATCATGTCATAAAGATAGCTAATCTGCTTCTATAAAAAAAGAGTCGCAGGCCATAGAAGACCTGCGACGGTTTGAATATAATTTGATTGTAAGTTTTTAAGCGGATTGTTCTTCCAAGGCGGAGGTAATGATCTTGTAGGCGTCGTCTACAGAGTCGCAGAAATGGAACAACTGCAGGTCTTCCTTGTTGATCATGCCGGTTTCTGCCAGGTATTCCCAGTTGACCACCTTCTTCCAGAATTCAGAACCGAATACGATCACAGGCATTTTCTGGGCGTACTTGTTGGTCTGAATCAAGGTGAGCATTTCGAACATTTCGTCAAGGGTGCCGAAACCGCCGGGGAATACGACCAGGGCACGAGCCATCTTTAGGAACCAGTACTTACGAACGAAGAAATAACGGAACTGGAGGTTCAGTTCATCGTCGATATAGGGATTCGGATGCTGTTCGAAGGGCAGCTTGATGTTCAAGCCGATAGAAGGGGTGCCTACGTCACTTGCGCCACGGTTGCCGGCTTCCATAATGCCAGGGCCGCCACCGGTCATGACTGCGAAGCCGTCTTTGCGCTTATTGGCCCACTTGCCGAGCTTTGCCCCCAGTTCTCTGGCGGCATCGTAGTATTCGGCTACCAGCGACAGGGACTTGAGACGGGCCAGTTCCTTCTTGTTCTTGCAACCCTTCATGCGCTTCTTGATTTCGCTCATGGGGAGTGTACGTGCGGAACCAAAGAAAACGATGGTGTTCTTGACGTCTTCCTGGTTGAAAACTTGGCTAGGACCGATAAATTCAGACAAAATGCGAAGGGGACGGCCTGCGTCACTATTCATAAATTCTGCATTATGGTACATCATCTGCCCGATTTGGGGCTTAATCATCTTCTTGGTTGCCATAATAGACTCCTTTTCAAAGGGTTACGAAATTAAAATACTATCAAATTTTAATTAAACAACAAAAAAATGATTATTTAATCGTTAATTTTGAATTTGTCTCTAGGTTGGAGGTTAAAAAACTTTATATTTAAGACATGCTCGTAAAAATTTGGACTGACAGTTTTATCATTACCGGCGAAATCGACACCCTTCGTGACGAACGCCTTACGGATTACATCCGCGAAAACAAGGACTTTATCGCCGTGACCCAGGTCAAGGTTAGCGACCGTAACGAAAAGGACCTGTTCCGTACACACTTCCTTAACGTGAGCACTAGCCATATCGAAATTATTCTGCCTGCGGAGTAATAGACCGCCAAGGCATATGTAGGGGCCGGTTAAACGCCTGCTCCCTTGATAGATAAAAAAAGCCGCCCCGAATGGAGCGGCTAAAATTGTTGGAATGTGATTCCTGATTACATGAAGAACCAGCCAACCATGATTCCGGTCTTGAGACCGATGTCAAGGCGGGAGAAGTCGATGTCGCTTTCGCTCCAGCTCTTGTAGTTGAATGCGAGGCCGACCTTGCCGTTCAGGTAGAGGTTCTTTGCCAGGTTGGCGCGGAAACCGCCCAGAATGTTGAAGTCGATCTGGCTGTTGTCTTCACCCCAGCTGGAGTAGAGGAATTCGCCGCCCACAGAGATCGGCAAGAGCTTTTCTGTTACGAAATAGTCGAAACCGACACCAATCTGGAGCTGGGTGTAGTCGTCGCCAGCCTTGACTTCGACACCGTTGGCTTCGGCGGAGGTTTCACCACCAAGGAACAGACCCAAGATAAGGCTGAGTTCCATGTCCGGAGCCAGCTTGTAGGTGATGTAGAATTTCTGGGAAGCGTTGTTGTCGAGAGCGTCAATCAGATCCAGCTGGAAGCCGAACTTGCCGTCGCCAGCGTTGGTAGCAACACGGGGCTTGCTTTCCTTCTTCTTTTCGGGCTTGGCGGGAGCTTCATCTTCCTCCTCTTCCTCCTCTTCTTCTTCGTCGGCAGCCTTCTTTTCAACCTTGGCAGGGGCGTCGTCTTCTTCGTATTCTTCTTCGTCGTCCTGGGCGTAGCCGTAGCTTGCCAGAGCCAGGGAGGTCATAAGAGCCAAAAACATTTTCTTCATAAGTAACTCCTTAAATTTTGCTTTTGAATATACTTAAAAATTGGATTTTCTTCATAAAGTTTTTTATTTGCAATAAAAAAAACATACCCATAGGTATGTTTTTTTTGAAAAAAAGAGCGAAAATAGCCCTTCTTGAAAAGATTACCCTAAGGTTCCAAACAAGTTAAAAATCCATGGCTATTTTCTTTATCAGGAATTTCCTAGTCTCATCATCGACTTTCTTGGGGTCGTATTCCTTGCCAAGAAGACCAGCATAAATGCTGAACGGGCTTGCCGTTCCGCCTTGGTCGTTGCATTTGGCCTTTACAAGGATTGTCTTTCCCTGAATTTGCAGGTCAAGGATGTGCTCGTTCAAGTTGATTTCCTGACCGCGATGGTTCAGTACTACAGGCAGGGTCTTTGCTCTGAACATTTCACGGATGCTCTGAGCTTGTTCGTCAGACATGTCGTCGGCAGTATAGCTATAGACCATGGACTTGGGGAAATGCTTTGAAAGCTTGTCCTGCAAGGGCTCGATGTTTACGATTTCCATGCCGCGGGGGAATGGGGCGGAAAGCTTCTTCATGGTCTCGGGAAGACCTGCCGGGGAAATGTCCAGGGGCTTCAGAAGTTCCACGCTGATGATTTCGCAGTAGGTTTCAAGACCCAGGGGCAATGCGCCCATATTCACGATACGGGGCTTGGGGCTAAAGCCTTCGCTGAACTTGATGGGAATGCCTGCACACAGGAAGGTGCGTTCGAAGAAGCTCAGCATGTTGTGATGGGGCAGGAAGCGGCTGAGGCCAGTCTTCTTGAAAGTAATCTTGTAGCTGAAGCAGTCCTTTTGCTTGGGGCGGCGTTCTGCCACCAGCTTCTTGATTTCTTCGGGGGTACGGCTAGGTGCAGCATGTCGCACCGGATTGTCTGCCAAATGGATTTCTGCACCAAAGCCAGGAATGCCGCACTTCTGGCAGTCGCCCCACTTGCAGTTGGGAACGGGGGCAGAGTTTGGATCGAAGGCCTTTTCCCATTCGCGGCGCAGGTATTGTTTGGTGGTTCCTGCGTGAATGAAATCCCAGGGAAAAACTTCTTCCTTTTCGCGGGTGCGGTAGACCCAGCTGGTGTCGTAGCCGCATTCTTCCCAAACCTGGAGCCATGTGTCGTAATTGAAACGGTAGGCGTCGCTTTCGAAGGTAAGGCCTTTCTTGTAGGCGGCATAAATGACGGGTGCCAAACGACGGTCGCCGCGGCTGTAAATTGCTTCCAGGTGGCTCATTTCCCAGCCGGCCCAGTTCACCTTTACGTTGGGGTGCTTAAAGAAACGCTCGCGAACGAAGCGGATGTGCTTTAACGCGGTTTCCTTGTCCATGAAGGGTGCCCACTGGAGACCTGTAAAGGACTTGGGAATGAGAATGCCCATGGAAACGGCAATCTGGCAGCCTCGCAGGTACTTGCGGCCAATCTTTACCAAGTTCTCGATAAGCTGGCAGAAGGCTTCCATGTCTTCCAAATTTTCGGTGGGGAAGCCGATCATGGTGTACAGCTTAATCTTGTTGAAACCGCTGGAGAAGGCGTGTTCTGCGGCGTTGTACATGTCCTGGTCGCTGATGGTCTTGTTGATCATCTTGCGGATTCGCTCGGAACCGGTTTCCGGGGCGAAGGTGGCGCTGCGGCCGCCCTTCAATGCAGAAATCTTCTGGGCCAGGGTCTCGCCGAAGGCGTTGACGCGAATGGAGGGGAGGCTTACGTCTACGGTGTCGAAGAACGGGTCGTCGATGATGGAATCCGTAAGGCCTTCCACCGGCTTGTAGTCTGCGGTAGAAAGAGAAAGCAGTCCTAGTTCTCGCTCGCCTGTAGCCTGGATACCTTCCTTGGCGATTTCAAGAACATCGTCGGGATCCAGCTCGCGGCAAGGGCGGTACCAGACGCCAGCCTGGCAGAAACGGCAGCCTTGGGCGCAGCCGCGCATGACTTCCACGCTGAAGCGGTTGTGGACCAGCTGCATATTGCCGATGAGGTTCTTGGTGGGGTAGTTCTTGCGGTCCATGACCGGGATGAACTGGCGGCGTACTCCGCTTGTCTTTTCGTAAGTGCCGGAGGCTGGCTCTGCGGGCACGATGTCGCCGAATTCGTTTGTCACGACGGGGCGCAGGCTTGGTATGTAAACGCCGTCAATCTTTGAGAGGTTCTCGAGAATCTGCTTACGCTTAAGCCCTGCCTTGCGGCCTTCGCCCACGCAGCGCAGGAACTTCACGATCATATCTTCGCCGTCGCCAATCATGAAGGCGTCGAAGAAGTCTGCCACCGGTTCGGGGTTTGCCATGGCGGGGCCGCCGGCAACCACAATGGGGTCTTCTTCCTTACGGTCTCTGTTCCAGGTGCAAACTCGAGCCAGGTCCAAAACATAGGGCACGTTGGTGAAGTTCAGTTCCGTCTGAAGGGTCATCCCCAGCACTTCAAAGTCCCTGATGGGGGTGTAGCTGGCGTAGCTGTACAGGGGAATGTCGTATTTCTCCATCTCCCTCGCCATGTCTTCCCAGGGGGCAAAGCTTACTTCGCACAGCAGGTCCGGTTCACGATTGATTACGTGATACAGAATGCGGATGCCGTTGTTGCTCATGCCGATTTCGTACTTGTCGGGGAATACAAATGCCATGCGACAAAGCATTTGACTGTGGTCCTTTACCACACTGTTGGCTTCACCACCCATGTAGCGGGCGGGGGATTCAACGGCGGGAAGGGCTAGGGCGATTTTCTCGAGAATTGTCATGGAGGTAAATGTAGTTATTTAAAAATGCCTTCAGTTTGGAAATTGATGATAATCACTTTGAATATTTTTAAGTAAATTATAGCTATGTCTATGTTTACCTACATTGTGTGGCTGATCGCTTTTGTGGCAGGCGTCGCTGTCTCCTATTTTGTGCCCGAAACAATCATCTCCTTGGGCGGCAAGTTCCTGTTCATAGGAACGTGGGGCGCCGTTCTTGGCTTCGTGTTTTACAATATCTGCAAGAAGCGTATCGAGAATGCAGAAGCAGAATACATGGAAAACTTGAACAATTTCAAGGGCAAGATGGATGCGACCTCTGGCCTCCAGATTATCGATCACGCACCCTTGATGGAAGAGGAACCTAAAAAAGAAGAACCTGTTCCCCAGCCTTTGCCCAAGGGCACGATTTCTGCAAAGGAAGCCATCGAAAAGATGACCGAAGAAGCGATTCGTGTCGGATTCCCGTTAGACGCCTGGAAGTCCTTTGCAAAGTCCATGGTCAAGAATCGCCCCTTTGTAGAAGTGCTCAAGAATCTTGAAACATTGCTGCCGGAGCTTTTCCCCAAGGCGTCCGGTGTCCTTTACATGTATGCCGATACTCAAACAGATCTGCACAAGGTCCTTTCGTTCGGAGACAAGGTCATTAGCGACGATGTAATCCATCCGGGCGAATGTGCCAGCTACGATGCGGGCGATGTTGTTGTTTCCGATTTTTCCAAGCCAAACCTGTCCGGAGGCTGCACCCACCTGCATCACCACCCCCAGGGCGTTACCTTCTGTATGCCGGTCGAAGGCTTTGAGGAACATTTTGGAATCCTTACGGTTCAGACAGATGTGCTGCCAGACAACGAGTCAGAAGCAGATTGGCACGCCAAGGTCAGCCTCGTGGGAACAAGCTTCGGCCTGTACGTGGCTAACCAGAACTTGAACGTTCGTTACAAGACCCACAGCATTCGTGACGATCTTACGGGCATGTTCAATCGTCGTTATATGGAGGAAACCTTGAATCGAGAGGTTTCTGCGGCAGCCCGCCATAACACGCCCATTGGTCTCATTATGCTCTATCCCGATGCGGTCGGAGAAATTGCCAGCACCCGTGGAACCCATGCGGTAGATCAGTTGCTATGGGAATTGGGCCAGAGGCTTCCGGGGTATATCCGTAACGAGGATATTCCGTGCCGTTTTGATGGCGAGGTTTTCTGCGTCATCCTTCCGGGGGCCGATCTTAAGATTACCAGTCAGCGTGCCGAAAAGATTAGGAATGAAATTTCCCAGTTGCAGATTGCCTATGGCGAGTCCGTTCTTTCTACAACACTTAGCATGGGCGTGTCCGTGATGCCCGATCATGCTTCCGACGCTTCTGGCTTGCTTTATGCGGCTCATGAATCCATGCGTTTTGCTATCCAGTCTGGAGCAAACCGAGTGATTCTTGCCGATGCCATCATGAAGGAACTTCAGTAAAGCTATAAGAAAATCCGGAATTCTCAATAAAAAAACCTTCTGACAGAAGTCAGAAGGTTTTTTTGGGGGTTAGGAGGAGAACAAAGAGTTCTTGAACACAAAGTTATGAATTTTTACCTGGGTGTACCATATTTTTCTTTATATACCCAAAACAAGTGTTGAGAACTTCTCAATTTTCTCAAAACGCCATTTTTGGGCTGATTTTGAGGAATCTTTGATTTTTGGATGAGTTGTTTTTGCTAAATTTGTAAATATGAAGAAGTTTGTTGCGCCTGTAATACTGCTTTTGCTGGCATCTGCCCTGGTTGCTTTCCTTACTTTGGATTTCGGATCCAGGTCCTCTTTTGATGCTGACGCCTACCTTTCTGCCCGAGCAAAGATTGATTCCCTTGAAATTGCTCTTTGGAATGCCCAGAGCAATCCCGAAGCCCAGGTGGCTATTCGTGGCGAATTGGAACGTTCCTGGGAGGAACTTTCCGCCATGAGGGCTGCTCCCACTGAATCTCCGGAGGCTGATGGAGAGGCTGCCCCTGCCGAATCTAAGGGCATGTCTTCCGATGTTATTATGTGGATTGCCGCAGGCGCAGTGGCAGTCGTTCTCTGTATCGTTATTCTGGTTTTGATTCTTAGACACCGTAAGGAAGTGGTTACCCGCCAGATGGAAGCTGTCAAGGCAGAACGTTTCAAGGAAGCCAAGGCAAGCGAAGAAGCTCCCACCCTTACGCCCCGTCCCCGTCAGCCTAAGCGCTCCATCATTGCCGATGCTGAAGCTTATGCTGCCAAGAAGCGCGAAACCATGGCTCAGCAGCCTGTGGAAAAGACTGTTGCTCCAACGGATTCCGAGCAGAAGGTTGCCTTCGAAGACGAAAATGGCGTTGTCGAGAACAAGATCCTTACGGGAAGCTTTGACAAGCCGACCCTTCGCCCCACAGCCAAGGAACGTATCACTTCCGCAGTGCAGAACCTCTCCAACGTGTTCCGTTCTCCCCGTGGCATTTCTAGGGATCGTACCATGAGCATCCGTGCCCAGAGCCGTAACGTTACCGGCGATCCTAACTTGATGGGCAGCAGCCCGCTGGAAACTACCCGCTTTGATCGCGAATCTACCGAGAAGGTCAAGATTCTGCAGATGTCTCGCCGCGGTTTCCCGGCATCCGCTATTGCATCCCAGCTCAAGATTCCTCAGGAAAAGGTCGAAGCCGTCATTAGGGACGCCCAGGCCTAGTTCTTCATGCGTTATCGTTTCCGTTGCGAGTATCTAGGTAGTGCCTTTCACGGCTGGCAGGCCCAGAATGAAGGCGGCAAGACCAAGTTTGTAACGGTTCAGTCTGCGCTGGAGGAAGCCTTCTCCATCGCCTTACGTACGCCTATCCGCATTACAGGTTCCGGTCGAACCGATACTGGCGTCCATGCCCGCGGTCAGTGCGTCCATTTTGACTATGACGGCGAACTTGATGCCTTCAAAACGGTAAACTCCATAAATGGCCTTACCAAGCGGCTGATTCGAATTCGCGACCTGGAGCCTTGCGATCCGGAATTCCATTCCCGCTACGATGCCTTGTGCAGGTACTACCAGTATACCATGTATACCCGTCCTGTGGCGCTGCTTCGGGATTTTGGCTGGGAATGCGGTTCCCAGAATATGGACCTGGAACGTATGGAGAAGGAGGCGGAATCCTTCCTGGGTCATCACGACTTTATTGACTTCTGCATTCCCCGAAACGATGGAAAGCCTACGGACTGCATCTTGACGGAATTCCGCCTTGAACGTTTGAATGACTGGAGCTGTATGTTCCATATCAAGGGAAACAGGTTCCTGCATCGTCAGGTCCGGGCCATGGTAGGAACGCTCTATGACGTAGGTCGTGGTCGACTTCCTTTGGGTACGGTAAACCAGATTTTCGAAAAGAACTTCCAGGGCGAGCGAACCTGGGCTCCGCCCCAGGGGCTTGTGCTTGAGAATGTGGAATACAAGGACTACTAGTTTGTAAATAAGAAAAGACCTTCCGTATGGAAGGCCTTTTTCGCTAGATAGGTATATGACTAGTCTGCGTTACGGATGGCTTCGAGCATGTCCTTGACGGCACGGTCGAGGCCTACCAGAACAGCCTTGCTTACGATGCTGTGGCCGATGACCAGTTCTTCGATGCCTTCGATGGCGGCGATGGGGCCCACGTTACGGTAGTTCAAGCCACGCCCTGCCTTGACGCGAAGGCCGTACTTACGGGCGAGAACGGTCATGTCCTGGAGGGCGGAAATTTCACGATCCACTTCTTCGGCGCTTCCCAGGGCGCAGGACATGGCGTACTTGCCTGTGTGGAACTCCACGAAATCGGCGCCGATCTTCTTGGCTGCCTTCACCTGTTCGGTTTCGGCATCAATGAAAACGCCTACGGAAATATCGTTGCTCTTGAGCGTCATGACTGGCTTTGCAAGTTCTGCAATCTTGGCTGCGACATTCAAGCCATCTTCAGAAGCCAGTTCCGTGTGAACTTCGGGAACGAGAGTGACGGTGTCGGGCTGGCTGTTAATTGCAATCTGCACCATTTCCTGGCTGGGGGCCATTTCAAGATTCATCTTGGTGGTGACGGTACCGCGAAGCAGACGGACGTCGCGGTCCTGGATGTGGCGCTTGTCTTCACGGAGGTGAACGGTAATGCCGCCTACACCGGCCAGTTCTGCAATAACTGCTGCTGCCACCGGATCCGGTTCAAAGATCTTGCGGGCTTCGCGGATGGTTGCGATATGGTCTACGTTAAAGCCGAGTTTTACTGTCATACAAGCTCCTTATCAGTACTTCATAAATGTAGATAAATTGACTAAGGTCGTACCCTTGCTCTGCAAATTTTTCGAAAGGTCGTTGACCTTGTTCAGAGTAGTTTCGTTTAGGGGCAGAATCATTACAGAAAGACCGCTCTTGGACGCTTCCCTGGTTTTTTGCTTAATGTAGTCGTCCAGGGCGCTGTTGTCGGGGTTGTAGGGTGTGGCGGTTTTACAAGTAATCTTGAAATCCTTGCAGGTTTCGGTGGCCTTGGAAAGTTTGTTTGTAGAGATGTCCAGGAACCACAGGTTGTTCTTTTGCATGGGAGCAAGGATTGCCTGCATCAGCTGCTTGTGTTCAACAGCCTGCTCACCATATCGGGTTGCTACGCCGACGGCATTGGGAACAAGTTTCTTTGCGTCGTCGATAACGGTTTCGATCTGCTCTGCCGTATGGTGAATTCGTAGAGGCCTTAACTTGTTGTGTACCTTGTTTAGCTTATTGGACTCCATTGTAATCCACAGAACCAGTTCCTTGTTCTTGACGCGGTCCAAATCAGGATAGAAACCTTCGGCCATGCCAAAAGGCGGAATCAGCAAGTCATAGGGATAATCTAGCTGATTCAATCCAACAATCAGTTCTGGGGTTAAATTCGTGACCTGGAATGCAACCACCATTTCAGAGGCGTTGTTTCTAAAGATGTTGTCCGAAACCTTGAGGACCAGCTTTAAAGTATCGCCGTCAGGTTGGATCGTGTGCAGGTTTGCAGTCTGGAATGCGGTCTGGTCGTTGTGGACTTCTTCCATCAAAAGAACCTGGCCACCCATTTTTTCTATAAAGCGCTTTGCTTGAAGCAGGTACACGATAATGGTTTGGCCTCGACCAAGAGTCCATGTGTAGGCTTTTGTCTTTTTGCTGTAGCTTTCCTGGATAACCTGCAGCTCTTGCTTGAACTTGTCGGTAAAGGAAAGGGTGTCCTCCACAACAGAGGTGTCCTGTGCAGCGACTTCTGTGGAAGAGCTTTCGCTAGAGGAAGAATCTGTGTTGGAAATTCTTGGTAGAATAAAGACGCAGGTGCCGACAACTACAAGCAGTACAATGATAATTGCAATTATGTGCTTTAATTTTCTCATCTTGCTAATAAATATAACTACATTGGCGGTATGCCTATCTTATTTGCCATGGTTGGTGCCACGGGAATTGGTAAATCCAACTTGTCCCTGGAACTTGCAGAACATTACAACGCCGAAATCATTGGCGTTGACTCCCGGCAGATATACAAGGGGTTCCGTATTGGAACTGCGCAACCCGAGGAGGCTTGTCTCAACCGGGTGAAGCATCACCTAGTGGATTTTCTCGAACCAACGGAATCGTACAGCGCAGGCATGTTCTGTTCTGCTGTAAAGAATCTCGTGGCGGACAATCCTTCGAAAAGTTACATCCTTGTGGGTGGAACCGGTCTTTACATACAAAGTCTTGTTCTTGGGCTTCCGAAGATTCCGCAAATTCCGGAAACAGTTCGCAAGGAACTGGAAGAGGCTGCCGCAAGCAACGGGCTTGATAGTTTGTACAAAATGGCGAAGGATGTAGATCCTGAAGCCATGGAAAACGTAGAGGCGAATAACGCACTGAGAATCATCCGTATCCTTGAGGTGTATAGGGCTACTGGGCGTAAGTTTTCCGAGTTCAAGAAAGAGAGGGAAGGTGGCATTGGTGAACTTCCCGTCTTTTGGTTACAACGTAATAGAGAATCTTTGTACAAAAGAATCAATGAGCGCGTAGACCAGATGATGGCCGATGGCTGGCTGGAAGAAGCTCGGGAATTGGCAAAGACGGTTCCTCTTGATGCTCCTGCATGGCAAAGTTTAGGCTATCGAGAGCTTTTGACGGCAAAAAACACCGCTGAAATTGAAAATATTCTTGAAGAAGTCAAGAAAAAAACGAGAAATTATGCCAAAAGACAGCTGACTTGGTTCCGCTGGCAGCTGAAATCTACCGAAATTGACATGGATTCTCGTGACCCCATGAAAAAAATTGTGAATAGTTTGTGAACACCCCGTTAGGTTCATTGGGCAAGACCCGTGTTTTTCCCGTTTTTTGCGAAAAACAGCAAAAAATGAGAAAAAATTTGAAAAAGAGGCCTTGCAAACATTCTGGAAAATTCTATAATTGGCGTCGTTCCTGAGAGGGACGGCTGAAAAGCCTGAACGATCAGGGCAGAAGTTCGAGAAACTTCTGAGAAGATTGAAGGAATCGGAGATGTGCTTAGTGACGGACCCTAAATCAATTTTAGGGAGTCAATTAAACGAACGTGATTACAGGACCAAGACTTTAAAAAATTAATGAAGAGTTTGATCCTGGCTCAGAACGAACGCTGGTGGCGTGTCTTATACATGCAAGTCGAGCGGGGTCTTCGGACCTAGCGGCGAACGGGTGAGTAACGCGTAAGCAATCTGCCCCATATCAGGGAATACCCGTGCCAACGCGCGGTTAATGCCCAGGAGAGTGGCGGTCCACATGGACCGTTGACTAGAGATTTATCGGTGTGGGATGAGCTTGCGTCCGATTAGCTAGTTGGCGGGGCAACGGCCCACCAAGGCGACGATCGGTAGCCGGCCTGAGAGGGTGATCGGCCACATTGGGACTGAGATACGGCCCAGACTCCTACGGGAGGCAGCAGTAGGGAATATTGCACAATGGGGGAAACCCTGATGCAGCAACGCCACGTGTGGGAAGAAGCATTTCGGTGTGTAAACCACTGTCGTGAGGGAATAAAGCTGGAGTTGTCCAGTTGAATGTACCTCGAAAGGAAGCACCGGCAAACTTCGTGCCAGCAGCCGCGGTAATACGAGGGGTGCAAGCGTTGTTCGGAATCACTGGGCGTAAAGGGAGCGCAGGCGGAGATGCAAGCGGTCTGTACAATACCGGGGCCCAACCCCGGACCTGCAGACTGGACTGTTTCTCTTGGATAGCTCAGGGGCTAGCGGAATTCCTGGTGTAGCGGTGGAATGCGTAGAGATCAGGAAGAACACCGATGGCGAAGGCAGCTTGCTGGGGACTTATCGACGCTCATGCTCGAAAGTGCGGGTAGCAAACAGGATTAGATACCCTGGTAGTCCGCACCGTAAACGATGCATACTGGGTGTCCGGGGTTCGCCCCGGGTACCGGAGCTAACGCGTTAAGTATGCCGCCTGGGGAGTACGTACGCAAGTATGAAACTCAAAGGAATTGACGGGGGCCCGCACAAGCGGTGGAGCATGTGGTTTAA
>JAKSIF010000031.1 GCA_024398965.1 Fibrobacter sp.
GTAACGCGAACACTGTTCGTACTGCCGAGACGCGTGGGAGTGCGCTTGCGCCACGCACCTTACTTTCTGCAATAACTGACTGCAGTTGTTATAAACGAGAGTGCGGTGAGGAGAAGGCCGGCGAGGACGGTGCCGTTCCAGCCCCAGAGCGTCCAGAAGGAGCCGGAAAGGAATGTGCCTAGGGAGCCGCCGATAAAGTAGATGGTCATGAAGATGGTGTTCATGCGGCTGGTGGCTTCGGGGCAGAGTTTCATGACGGAGCTTTGATTGCCCAACTGGATAAATTGCATGCCGATATCGATGAGGATGATGCCCACGATGATGGCGGCGTAGCTGTTGCTTCCGAAGTAGAAGGTGGCCCAGGCGGTGGCCATGAGGAAGTTGCCTGCGTTGCAGAATTTTTCTACGCCGAAGCGTTTGATGTACTTGCCGATGCGAGAAGCGGTGAGGGCGCCGGCGATTCCGCAGAGTCCCAGAAGCCCAACGGTTTTACTGTCCTGGAAGAAGGGCGCTTGCTTCATACGGAAGGCGAGGCATGCCCACAGCGCTAAAAAGGAGCCGAAGGCGAATCCCGAGCGGATGCTGTAGATTCGTGCCTGGGAGAACCGCACAAAAAGTTCCCCGATGGATTTCAGCATGCTGAAAAATGTGCCGCGGTAAGTGGTGGGCACATTGGGCAGAACTTTAAAGACGATGGCGGTGGAGGCGAGCATCATCATTGCGGCAATGAGGAACATGGAACGCCAGCCAAACCATTCGCCTACAAGGCCGCTGCACACACGGGAGGCGAGAATTCCCGTAAGGAGGCCGCTTAAGACCATGCCGGTTTTCAGTTCCTTTTCGTCGGGCCTTGAAAACAGGGAAACCATGGGCATAAAGATTTGCGGCGTCACGGAGCAGATACCAGTAATGAAGGATCCTGCCAGAAGCGTCACGGCGTTTGTAGAAAAGTAGATGGAGATAAGCCCGAAAATCAGCAAGGTGAAATTCACGAGTACGATGCGGCGGCGGTCAATCATGTCGCCCAGCGGCACGATAAAAAGCAGACCCAGGGCGTAACCCACCTGTGTGAGCACCGGCATGAGATTCACGTAGAATTCCGAAATCCCCATGTCCATGCGGATCATGTTCAGCAGAGGCTGGCAGTAATAAATGTTCGCCACCGAAATGCCCGCCATAATGGCAAGCATCAACGTGAGGGAGCGGGGAATTCCTGCGTGAGGCTTAAGGGTGAACATTTCACAAAATTAAAAAATGCAAAAGCTGCTTTTGGAATACAATGGCCATTCCATCAAAAAACGCGACTTTCGCCGCGTTGTTTTGCGACCAAGGTCGCGAGCTATAATCAATCTGGACTATAAACTAGAAACCGAGACTGATTTCTGCCATGTATACACGTTCTTCATCCTGACCGGTGTAGTAGCCACGTTCTTCAGCCCATGTTGCAAGTTCGAAGGTGAAGAAACGGAGAACTTCAAGACCGATACCGGCTGTGGGGTAGCCACCCTTGAAACCGCCAGCAACGCGAAGTGCCAGTGCGCGGATTTCATTGTTGTAGCCAGGCCAGGCCAAAATGTTCTGTTCCACTTCCAAACCGAAGTTCAAATGGGAAAGAGGCTTATAGTTGTTCTCGTCGGAGATCGCATCGGCGTAGTCCATTGCGATGTTGAACTTACGAGCATAGCCAGTGTTCTTGTTGAAGAAGCGGGGGCTGTAGTTGAAACCGGCGCTGACGTTAGGTGTAATCTTGTCTCCGCTCAGTTCCTTGAAATAGATATCTCTTACAGAAAGACCCAGACGGAATTCGCGAGTCAGCTGGTAGAGAACGCCGACATCCAAACCTGCAGAAATGGAGTTGAAGTCGAAGATGTGGTCGGTTGCGTCATGATAGCGGTCTTCCAGGGTGTCCTGCAGGGTGCCATAGTTCATAACGTCGAGGGTGATCGCTTCAACCTTCTGACGCTTTGCAATCTTACCGCCAAGACCGATAGAAAGGTTGTCTGTAAAGCCGTATGCCACACCAGCCTGCATCACTGCATCGATGTAGAAGGTATCTACAGCCATGTAGGGGAGGATAAGGCCGCCGTCCAGGTAAGGAGCAATGGAACCATCAACCCAGACTGCACCGCCAAAGTTGTGGAATGCCATTTCAGCATCCATCTTGATGCGCATGTCAAGGCTCTTGTGGTCATAAGAGTTCATTGTGTGGATCAGTTCCGGATGGGCGGTCAAAGAATCCATCAGCACATTGGTGCTGCTGAGTCCCAGAGCCTTAGCCACATCGGCTGCACGCTGGTAAAGTTCCTGCAAGTCCTTTACGTCGTTATAGGTAGAGAAGTACTTTTCGAAGGGCCCTGCTCCACCCAAGTTCAAGCGCATATCGCCAATGAAGTTACGGGGGTAATATCCCTGTTCCGGTCTCTTTTCGTAGTTTCCCAGACGGTTAATCTGGTTTAGACCGGCGTAGTTGAAATAGATGGCTTCCTTGTCGTCGACAACAGCCACATGAGCGTTACCCATGGCTTCTGCTCGCAGAGAGTGATGGGTGGGAGCCTTGGCTGCAAAGCTGACGGTTGCGAGGGCCATGCATGCGATGAGAGCAAAAATACGTTTCATGTCTTATTCCCTCCCCACGAACCACTGGATGTAGGACGGGTCGGATTCGGAGTGGTAGTTGTTCCAGCAACCGCCGATATGTTCCTGACGCCACTTGAGGTTGTAGTCAGGGTTGAACGGATCCTTGCGGAGCTTTTCCTTGTAGAAGTAGATGTCCTTGTCTTCCGGTGCGGGAACCCACTTGAGGTTTTCTGCAAACTGGAATCTGTAGTCGTTCTTGCTGTAGCGGACTTTCTGTTCGTCGTAGATGAAGGTCCATTCAGCGGGGTCAAGATAGGAGGGAGCTCCGTTACCATCGGTGTCCACGTACTTGGTGGCCTCGGTAAACTTAACTTCGTAGACATTGTCGTAAGGGTGACCGTAGAAGTATTCAAAGGCAACGGGATCGTTGTCGTAGTAAGCCAACAGTGCTTCGGCGTCGTAACGGTCGACGTTTTCCGTGGGGCGGGAGTCTTCGTCGATTTCGCCGTCGCCGTCGTTGTCGTAACCATCCATGACTTCTTCGTCGACGCAACCATCGCCATCGTCATCCATGCTGTTACCGGCGACGAACACGGCTGCTCGTTCCGCACCGAACTGCTTCATGGTGCTGTTGGTTGCTTCCATGCCACCTTGAGCAAGCTTCAAGGCATTTACGATGCCGGTGGAAGTGAAGTTCTCTGCTACTTCGGGGTAGACGGATTCAAGAACGTTGTAGGCCAGGTCAGGGTTTTCAACCAAAGCGTCGATCAGTTCGTCGGCCACGTCCATCACCTCGGTGAAGTTCTCGACGGATTCGATAATGGCGTTGACGTTGACGGAGATGTTCTGTCCGTCAAAGATCAGCAGGTTGGAAATGTCCATCATACTGCCGCGGAGCATAAGACCGCTCTGGGCCATTTTAAGGATGGAATAGCTGCCGGAGAACTGGCTGAACTTCACATGTCCGTCGGTCTTGCCTTCACGTTCGCGCTTGACGAAGGGGTCCAGGAAGTAGAATACGGAGTCGATTCCCTTAGCCAGGAGCTTAGCCTCTTCCTCGTCCATGTTCGAGAATGTGGTCATGGCGTTGTTTTCGCCGCCGTCGTTCTTGGCATAAGACAGCAGCTCGAATATGTTCAGGCCCGGCTGCATGTTCAGTGCTGCCTTGGCGCGGCCGTACCAGGCCTCGGAGTAGGAGGAGTCGGCGGCAATGGCCTTTTCAAAGTATTCACGAGCCAGAGTGTATTCGTTCTTCTGGTAGTGCAGGTAGCCTTCGTAGGTCAAGGCTGCAGCATCGTCGCTCTTGATGTTAACATCTTCGGTGGGATTGAAGATGTTGCAACTCACCAAACCGAGGGTGCAGGTTAGCACTGTAGCTGGTATAAAATTCTTCAGAAATTGTTTTTTCATCGTAAAAATTCCAATTTTTCAAAAAGATAACATTTTCTTACGAAAAAATAAGGGAATTCTTTTTTTATTGGCCGAATAACCTTAATCATTGATATTTTTAATACATTGTATATATGGAATCCTACAGAGAATACTTTCCGACCAAGGCCTTCAAGGTGGCTGAGATGCGTTTGGCAGCCCTTTTAGGGGCCGAAAGAGACCGCTTGGACGCCCTGGCTCAGTCTCTGGGGCGGGAATGCGCCATCGGTCCCGATAATCTTGTGACGGAAATCCCCAGGATTCTTGAGTTTACCAAAAGGTACCATGAACTTTACGAGCAGTACCTTAAGGCTGTTTTACCCCAGCAGCCAAGGCCAATCCAGTGCAGGCCTGCCTGTGGGAACTGCTGTCACCACTATCCCATGTCGGTTGAACCCTTTGAACTTGTATACCTTTATGTAAATCTTAGGGAACGAGACAACCTGCTTGACATTATGGAAGCCTGTCAGATAAGGTCTTCCATGTTTGAAGGGTTCTACGAAAAGCGCAAGGCCGAAAACAGCGCTGCTGAATCAACTTCCAAGACTGACATTGAAAACGATTCGGAAGATGATTTTGATGACAAGGCCGAGGACTTGGCTTTGCATGACTACTTTAGCGCCTGGAAACCATGTCCCTTCTCCAATCCGGTGGGGGATTGCATGGCCTATCCTATAAGACCTGTATCCTGCCGAATGTATTTTAGCGAGACCGATCCCAAGTTCTGTACACCGGAACATCTGCAGTCTCCTGACAACGACAGCTATATAGTGTATCTTCCCGACAACATCGAGAATGCTGTCTATGGTATCTCCGAACATTACGGTTTGTTAGATCTTCCTGAAAGTTATTTCGGGGGGCTGCTTGCCTTGAATGGATACGAAGGTGTTATTGGTTCCAAGTATAGTGCAGGTTCCAACTGATGAACTTGTTTGGCATACAGATGGATCTCTTCGGTGCGCCCGAAGTAAAGACTGAGAAACCGAAAATTCCCAATACGGTTTCCGCGAATGGTCTTGTCCACTTCAAGTATAATCCTCTGTTAAAGAAGAGCATCCGCTGCAAGGGCGGTGTACTTTTTGGTCACCCGGAGGTAATTCTTCCGGAATACATGAAAGGTGAGGAATTCGCCCAGGCTCGTGAACTTGCTGCGGAATGGGCGGAACATGCTATACGCCGGAAGACTGTAAAGAATAAGGCCGCAATCAAGGATCTTGTTACGAGATTTTGGGAAGTTGTGGATCAAATCTTGTCGGATAAGGGAGAGGTTAGTTTATCTGCAAAAAGCAGGATTCCTCCTATTCGTCCTCAGGGTAAGTATCATAATTTGAATGATATCCTGGCAGCGATTAATGACACCTATTTTGAAAATTCGCTGACCTGTAGAATTACCTGGAGCAATCGCGTGGGTGGCCTAAGTTATCATACTGTCCGCAAGGATCCCATAACTGGCGAGGATTTTCACCTTATCAGCATCAGTAAAGGTTACGATGCTGCAAATTGCCCTACATATGCAGTAGCCGGAGTGGTCTATCATGAATGCCTTCATATTGCCATTCCTGTGGAAGTAAGGAACGGCCGCCGCATTGTCCATGGCCGTAATTTCCGTAAGCAGGAAAAACTCTACATCTACTACGACGAATGGATAAAATGGCATAAGGAAGTCCTTCCCAGGAACATCCGTGATATGCGTAGGCATAAAGAACTGTAGTTTGTCTTGTTTTTCCATCAGTCCCGATGTTCTGTCGGGACTTCTTTTTTTGAATTTTCTACATTTGTTTCGTTCGAAAATTAATCCCTTTACAAGAATAAGGTAGATAATCATGATTAACGTCAATATGCCCGATATGAATGACCAGGTGAAGGCCCGCCTTGACAAGCTCGAAAAGTTCAAGGAAATGGGTATCGAAGCCTATCCGCACAAGTTCAACCGCACCCACGATTCCAAGGTCCTTAAGGAAAACAAGGACGCCCTGATCGCTAGCGGTGAAGATGTTGCTTTTGCTGGCCGTGTGGTTCGTTTCAATCGTAAGGGCAAGATGTGCTTTATGCACCTGAAGGACCGTTATGGCCGCTTGCAGGTGGTTTGCGCCCGCGACGAAGTTGGCGAAGAAAACTACGAAATCGTAAAGATGACCGACCTTGGCGACTTCATCGGCGTAAACGGCACCATGTTCGAAACCCAGAGCGGCGAATACTCCGTACGAGTGAAGAAGGTGACCATGCTTTCTAAGGCTGTGCGCCCGCTCCCCGTTGCCAAGGAAAAGATTGACGAAAACGGCAACAAGGTGGTGTTCAACGAATTTGCCGACGTGGATACCCGCTACCGCCAGCGCTATGTGGACATGGCCCTGAACGACGACGTGAAGGAAGTGTTCATCAAGCGTTCCAAGATCATGCAGTCCATCCGTGAATACCTGATTGAAAAGGGCTTCATCGAAGTGGAAACCCCGACCCTGCAGCCCATCTATGGTGGTGCAAACGCTCGTCCGTTCACCACTCACCATAACGCTGCCGACATGACACTCTACATGCGCGTGGCTCCGGAACTTTACCTGAAGCGCTGCATTGTGGGCGGTATGGAAAAGGTTTTCGAATTCTCCAAGAACTTCCGTAACGAAGGCATGGACCGTACCCATAGCCCGGAATTCACCGGTCTGGAATTCTACGAAGCCTACGCCGACTACAACGACATGATGGTTCACTTCGAAAACATCTACGAACGCGCCTGTATCGCTGCAAACGGCACCACCAAGATCATGACCCAGGGCAAGGAAATCGACTTCAAGGCTCCGTGGCCCCGCTACACCATGAAGGGTGCTATCGAAAAGTTCGGCGGCATCAAGGTGGACGACCTGTCCGATGAACAGATCCAGGCCAAGATCGACGAACTGGGTGGCCATCTGGATGGCGAATTCAGCCGTGGCCGTGGCATTCTGGAACTGTTTGAACTGACCGTCGAAGAACAGCTGATCCAGCCCACCTTCATCATGGACATGCCTACCGAATCTACTCCGCTTTGCAAGAAGCATCGTACCCAGGAAGGCCTCATTGAACAGTTCGAACCCTACGCCAACGGCTGGGAACTGGGCAACGCCTATACCGAACTTAACGATCCTCTGCGCCAGCGCGAACTTCTGGAAGACCAGGTCCGCCGTGGCCGCGGTGGTGAAGGCGAAACTCACCCCATGGACGAAAACTTCCTGCACGCTATCGAATCCGGCCTGCCTCCTACCGGCGGTGTGGGCTTCGGTATCGACCGTATGATCATGCTGCTCACCAACCAGGAAACCATCCGCGACGTGCAGCTCTTCCCGCTGATGAAGCCGGAAGTATAATCCAAAGGTTCTATGAATAAACTGGAATGGCTTATTGCCTGGAGATACTTAGGGGCTCAGCGTAAGAGTCTCTTTGTATCCCTTATTGGTATTTTCAGTATGCTTGGAGTGTCCATCGGTGTATTTGCGCTGGTGGTTGCCCTTGCTGCGGTCAATGGCTTCGAAGAAGAGGTCACTGCCCAGATGATAGGGAAGGACGCTCACTTTGAACTGATTGCCTACAATGGTGAACCCATTGCCCCATACGATAGTCTAATCAACGAAGTCCGAACCCGCGATTCCCGTGTCACTGCAGCGTCTCCTTTTATCATCTACAAGATTGGTATTAGCAGCAAAAAAGTGAATGACGGTATTGTCATCTATGGTATTGACACGGAATCCGCCAAGGGTGTGACCAATATCCATAGCTCCATCAAGTGGGGAAATTACTCCGTTGATAGCTTGGAGGATTTGAACGGTAAGCGTCGCCCGGGAATCCTTTTAGGTTCCGGCCTAGCAAACCGTCTTCGCGTGGTGGTTGGCGACAAGCTTGTTCTCCAGACCTTCCAGAGTCCTGAGGCTGCTGTGTCTGGCGGTGGCCCCAAGATGATGATGTGCGTGGTTAGCGGCATTTTCGAAACGGGAACTTACGAATACGACGGAAATCTTGCTTATGTTGGCATTCCTGAATTGCAGAAGCTGCTTGGCTACGATAATGCTGTAACGGGCATCCAGTTCAAGATGAATGACCACTGGAAGGCGGGGGAGGCTGTAGACAGTCTTGGTAACTGGCTTACCTATCCCTACTATGCTGTGGACTGGAAAACCAAGAATCTGACTCTTCTCAAGTGGATGAACTATGAAAAGTTCATCGTGGCCGCAGTCATTTGCCTTATTATTCTCGTGGCTGCATTCAACATTATCAGTTCCTTGATCATGGTGGTAATAGACAAGACCAAGGAAATTGGAATTCTTCGTAGCATGGGATTCAGTAAGGCCGCCGTGATGCGTGTATTCATGCTGATGGGTAGTTTTATCGGCGTGGGTGGGACCATTGTAGGTGGCTCAATTGGCTTGATCCTTTGCAAGTTCCAGGAGAAGTATCACTTTATCACCTTGCCTGGTGACGTCTATGTGATTCCTTATTTCCCCATTTCAGTGCACTTCCTGGATGTGATTCTCATCTTTGTGATTGGCATTGCCTTGTGCGTTGCCGCCACCATTCTTCCGGCTTGGAAGGCCAGCCGTCTTGATCCTGTGGGAGCGATTCGTCACGAGTAAGGTTTCTTTATTCGTGACTGAACGATGAACAATGAATAATGAACTATTAAATAAAGGCGCTTCGCGCGGGATCGATGAAATGGGCTCAGTTTTACTTGAAACCCGAAATCTTCGCAGAGTCTTCAGTGAAACGGGTGAAAACCTTGAAATCTTGAAGGGTGTGAACTTCTCCATGAATGCAGGGGAACTTGTTGCGCTTACGGGTTCTTCGGGCTCAGGCAAGTCTACCTTCTTGAACTTGGTGGGAATGTTGGATACTCCGACCTCTGGCGAAATCCTCTTTAAGGGGAAGGCTCTATCTAAGTTCAGTAGTGCGGAAAAGGATATGTACCACCGCGTGCAGGTGGGTTTTGTTTTTCAGTTCCATCATTTGCTTAGTGAATTTACTGCTCTTGAAAATGTCTGTATTCCAGGGAGAATTCTTGGAACTAGCGAAGCTGAATGTCGTGATCGTGCCGAGATGCTTTTGGAAACGGTTGGATTGAAGGACCGCCTGAAACACTTACCCAGGGAACTTTCTGGTGGTGAACGTCAGCGCATTGCCATTGCTCGTGCATTGATGAATCATCCGGACCTTGTCCTTGCTGATGAACCTAGCGGAAACCTGGATGAGGAAAATTCAGCCAAACTGAATGAATTGATTGGAGAATTGAACGAAAAATTCAATCAGGCTTTCCTGATTGTAACTCATGACGAAATGCTTGCCAACTTTGCAAAGCGCCGTGTGGTAATGCATGGCGGCGTTATTCAGGGGGCTTAAACGTATGCCTGATATTAACGGAATTTTTTCTAAGAAGGCCAAGGCTGTTTTGCAGGCCGCTCGAATGGCGGCTCGCAATCTTGGTAATGATAGTATTAGCTCTGAACACCTTTTGCTGGGACTTGTTCGCGAAGATTCTGGCTTTGCCGCTGAGACCTTACGTGCTCTTAACGTCAACTTGAATGAACTGGGTGAAACTATCCAGCATTCCCTTACCACAAATGGTGGTATGATGACCGTTGGAGATGCCCATGGCTCGTTGCTTTCCTTTACGGTTCGTTGTAAGGCCGCCCTGTTCAATGCAGCAAAGATTGCCAAGGAAGAAGAAGACCAGTACATTGGCCCGGAACATTTGATGCTTGCCATCTTGCAGCAGAGTGATTCTCCTGCAGCAGGGACCCTGTCTACGTTTGGCGTGACTTACGAAAATTTCCAGAACGCCCTGATGCAGATAAAACGGGCCTCCATGGATGACCAGGTTTCTGGGGACGCCGGCGATGCATATCCTAATGAACAGCCCGAAGGCCAAAGCAGGGTGGGCGGCGAGACTCGTCAGCAGCAGCGTCGAGAAACACGAACCAAGACTCCTATTTTGGAACACTTTGGCCGAGACCTTACGGCTATGGCTCGTCAGGGAAAGCTGGATCCGATTATCGGACGTGAAGCTGAAATTGAACGCCTTGTCCAGATTCTTTGTCGTCGCAAGAAGAATAATCCGGCCTTGATCGGTGAACCCGGCGTTGGTAAGACTGCCATTATTGAAGGCCTTGCCTTGAAGATTGCCCAGAAGAAGATTCCTGAACTTTTGGCAAACAAGCGTGTGGTTAGCCTGGATGTTGCTGCCATGGTGGCTGGCACTAAGTACCGCGGTCAGTTTGAGGAACGCGTTAAGGGTCTCATCATGGAACTTCAGCGTGTCGACAATTCGGTCATCCTCTTCATCGACGAATTGCATACCATTGTTGGCGCAGGTGGTTCCGAAGGTGCGCTGGATGCATCCAATATTTTCAAGCCCGCTCTTGCCCGAGGTGAGTTGCAGTGCATAGGCGCTACCACTATTGACGAGTACCGTAAGTACATCGAGAAGGATGCTGCCCTCGAACGTCGTTTCCAGACCATCGTGGTAAATCCTCCTTCTTCTGAGGATTCTATCCAGATTCTGGAAGGTCTGCGCGCCAAGTATGAACAGCACCATAAGGTCCGTTATACTCCTGAGGCAATCCGCGCTTCTGTAACTTTGGCTGAACGCTACATTAGCGACCGCTTCTTGCCGGATAAGGCTATTGACGTCCTGGATGAAGCCGGTGCCCGCGTCCGTCTTAGTTCCATCCGTACTCCTCAGGACTTGAAGGAGATGGAAGATGAATTGGCAGATGCGATGCAGCAGAAGGAAGTTGCTATTGCAGAACAGCAGTATGAAACCGCCGCATCTCTTCGTGATAAGATCGAGGCTTTGACTGCAAAGATTGCGGAACGTCGTGATGCAATCAATAAGGAAGATTCCAGTGAGATGCCTGTGGTGGATGAAAATGAGATCCGCGACTGCATTAGCAAGATGACCGGTATTCCGGTTAGCCGTCTTGCTGGAGAAGAAACCCAGAAGCTGCTGAAGCTGGGCGATGAAATCAAGGAACGTGTTATCGGACAGAACCAGGCTGTGGACGCCGTTGTAAAGGCAATTCGTCGTACCCGTGCAGGAATTCGCGATACTAAGCGCCCCATGGGAAGTTTCCTGTTCCTTGGTCCTACAGGTGTTGGTAAGACTGAACTTGCCAAGGTCCTGAGCCTCAGCCTGTTTGGTAGCGAAGATTCCATGATTCGTGTAGATATGAGCGAATACATGGAAAAGCACAGTATCAGCCGTTTGATTGGCGCTCCTCCGGGATACGTGGGTTATGAAGACAACGGCGGTCAGCTGACAGAAAAGGTCCGTAAGCGTCCTTACTGTGTCGTACTTCTTGACGAAATCGAGAAGGCTCATCCTGACGTGTATAACCTGCTCTTGCAGATTCTTGACGATGGAATCCTTACGGATAGCTATGGCCGTAAGATTAACTTTAAGAACACCATTATCATCATGACAAGTAATGCCGGCGCTCGCGAAGTCCGTCATAGCTCCGGCATGGGCTTTACCAAGATGGGGGAGACTGACGACTACGAACGCATGGAAACTGCGATCCGCGAGGAAGTCAAGCGTGTGTTCTCTCCGGAGTTCCTGAACCGTATTGACGAACAAATCGTATTCCGTCCGTTGACCAAGTCAGACTTGAGTTCTGTGGTGGATATCCAGCTGGCTTTCCTCCAGAAGAACTTGTCTGAAAGAGGTATCCTCTTGGAGGTCTCCCAGGCTGCAAAGGAATTTGTGGTGACTCACAATTACGATTCCGCTTTGGGAGCTCGCCCCATCCGTCGTTCCATCCAGCAACTGATTGAAGACGAAATTGCCGAGGGACTGCTTCTGGGAATTTACAGCGACTTTTCTACCATATCTATCGATGTGGCAGAAGGAAAGTTGAAGTTTACCTCCGAGGCATTGCCTTCTACGTAGTTTTTTCTATCTTTCGCTTTGATTTTTTTTAACAACAAACCTAAGAGGTTACAAAATGGCTAAGATTTCTGCCGTTCTTATCTTCGGTGCACCGGGTTCCGGTAAGGGCACTGTGGGCGCAAAGCTCGCTGCTACCACTTCTCTCAAGCACCTTTCCACTGGTGACATCTTCCGCGGCATCGCTCCTTCCAGCGAATCCGGCAAGCTCCTTGCTTCTTACTCCAGCAAGGGTCTCCTGGTTCCTAACGAAGCAACCGTCGAAATCTTCGGCCGCTATGTTGAAGGCCTGGTGAACACCAACAAGCTGAACCCGGAAAAGGATACCCTCCTCCTGGACGGCATTCCTCGTACCGTTGAACAGGTGAAGCTCATCGAATCCATTGTTGACGTGAAGCACATCTTCGTTCTCGACATCAAGGACGAAGCTACCATCGTTGCTCGCCTCCTGAACCGTGCCAAGATCGAAGGCCGTAAGGATGACGCTGACGAAGCCGTCATCAAGAACCGTCTCAAGGTTTACAAGGAATCCACCGCCAAGGTTCTTTCCAAGTACAATAAGAAGATCATTTCCCACATCGTTGGCGACAACACTCCGGATGAAGTGTTCTGCGACGTGCTGAAGGCTTACGTTGACTTCTGCAAGGCTTCTGCCAAGGCTGCAAAGCCGGCCAAGAAGGCTGCTGCAAAGAAGCCCGCTGCTAAGGCCAAGAAATCCAAGTAATTCCTACTTTTTAGGCAATGGGAGCCCCAGGTTAAATCCTGGGGC
Source organism: Fibrobacter sp. (assembly GCA_024398965.1). Taxonomy (NCBI): domain Bacteria; kingdom Pseudomonadati; phylum Fibrobacterota; class Fibrobacteria; order Fibrobacterales; family Fibrobacteraceae; genus Fibrobacter; species Fibrobacter sp. Next base: position 12,678 of record JAKSIF010000031.1, read on the forward strand.
TTTTTCCGTTTATGGACAATTTTTCAAGACAAAAATGCTACGAAAACCTTTCAATGTATCATGGAGTTTACTATCTTTCCCAAAAATAACGTTGGCTTGTTTTAGGTACAATTAATGGAACAAAATTCTCAGAATTTTTCTCAGTCTAGCAATTCATCTGCAAAGCAGGATGATGAAATTGATCTTCTTGAGGTTCTTGGGATTCTTCTCAAGCACAAGCTTTTCCTTGGCTTCTGTATAATTGTTGGCTGTGTTGTCGGTTTTCTGGCATCCAACTGGATGCGCCCGGAATACACCAGTGATGCCCTTTTGCAGATCGACGTGAAGGGTAACAAGGCCGGTAAGGCTATGGGTGAAATGGGTGCCCTTCTTGATGTGGCCAGCCCTGCCGAAGCCGAAATTGAACTTCTTAAGAGCCGTATGGTTCTTAGCTATGTGGTAGAACAGGAACACCTTTGTTTCAATGCGTATCCGAAAGATCCCCTGAAGCGACTTACCCATAAGGAAGGTCGTATGGATCTCGAGAAGCTGCATATTCCCGAAATTGCAATTACCGAAAAGTGGTATGCCAAGACCGTCGGCGAAGATGAGTTCGTGGTAATCACCCCCGAAGAAAAGGAATTGGTTAGGGGTAAGATCGGTGAAGAAGTCGTCGCTCCCTATGCCGGCGATACTTTGGTAATCAAGGTGAAGCTCATGCGTGCTGAACCGGGACAGCTATTTGTTATTGCTGAAAGCGATCCCCTGGATGCTGTTCGCGGTCTTGTTTCCAAGCTTAATGTGGCTGAAAAAGGCAAGCAGACCGGCATCATCGGTGTTTCCTATACTCACCAGTACCCCGATCGTGCAGCGGCCATCTTGAATTCCATTGCAAACATCTATCTGCGTCAGAATGTTGAAATGCGCAGTGCTGAAGCAGAAAAGACTTTGGAATTCCTTGAAAATCAGCTGCCCGGTGTTAAGGCCAAGTTGGACACCGCTGAACGCAAGTTGGCCGACTACCGCCATAAGATTGGTTCCGTTGATATGAGCGGTGAAACCCGAGTCCACCTGGAAAAGGAAACGGACTTGCAACGTCAGATTCTTAAGTTGGAACAGGATCGTCAAGAGGCAACTCGTCTGTTCAAGGAAGAACATCCGGCTATTGTAACTATCCAGAAACAGCAGGACCGTCTTCGTGCCGAATTGGGTAAGCTAAAGTCTTCCGCAGCCAAGATGCCCTTGACCCAGCAGGAAGTCTTGAGCCTCCAGGAAGAAGTGGCTGTTAATAATGCGCAGTATACTTCCATGCTCAACAACATCCAGCAGCTCCGTGTGGTTCGCGCAGGAGAAGTGGGTAACGTTCGTATTGTGGACTATGCCCAGATTGAACGCAAGCCCTCTAAGCCCAACAAGAAGGTCATCTTTGCCGGTTGCGTTGCCGGTGCATTCCTCCTTGGTGCCTTGCTGATTTACTTGCTGCAGATGACTAAGCGCGGTGTTCGTAGTTCTCTTGAAATCGAACGCGAAACTGGCGTTAGCGTCTATGCCAAGATTCCCAAGTCTGAAAACAAGATTCTTGCAATCCGTAAGAAGGGCAAGAACACTCTGCCGTTGGTGGAGGAGGACCCAGAAGATCCTGCTAGTGAAGCATTCCGTTCTCTTTACACGGCCATTGATTTCTCTGTCGGAGAACAGAAGGTCATCATGGTTACCGGTATGATTCCTGGCGTTGGTAAGTCTTTCGTTTCCAAGAATCTTGCTGCGCTTTATGCGGGCTCCGGCAAGAAGACCTTGTTGATCGATGCCGACATGCGTCGCGGTGTGGTTTACAGTAAGCATAAGCTTGGCCTTGGTGATATCCTTTCCGGCAGATGCTCTCTGGAAGATGCCGTGGCAGATTCTATTACGAAGAATTTGTATGTAATTGGCGCTGGTGCAACCGACGTGTCTCCCAGTGAATTGCTGCGTGGAACCAAGTTCAAGGAAATCCTTGATTATGCATCCAAGAGCTACGATACGATTATTGTGGATACTCCGCCCCTGAATCTGGTGACGGATTCCGAACTGATCTTCCCCGTGGTGGACTTTGCTCTGTTCGTGCTCCATTACGGTCGTCATTCCATGGATCAGATCAAGGAAACTATGATCAAGATCGAACGTTGTGGCAACAAGCCGCATGCTTTAGTGTTGAACCACTGCGAATCCGATGGACATGGCTATGGCGGATATGGTGGTTACGGTGGCTATGGTCACTACGGTAGCTACAAGAAGAAAAAGAAGTAGCTTTTGAATTTAAGAGAGCGGTTGTTTGACCGCTCTTTTTTTATCTTTACACCATAAACGAGGTTTTTGGATGAAAGTATTGGTAACTGGTGCTGCAGGATTCATTGGATCGAAGATTTCCCAGATGCTTGCTAGTCGTGGCGATGAGGTTGTTGGTCTTGACAACATCAACGATTACTACGATCAGCGTTTGAAGTACGGCCGTCTTCGTGAGAACGGTTTTGAGCAACCCAACGATGACTTTGAATTTGGTAAGATGCTTACCAGTTCCAAGTGGTCCAATTGCCGATTCATCCGCATGGACATTTCCGACAAGGAATCCCTGGATGCGCTGTTCGCTGCGGAAAAGTTTGACAAGGTGATGAACCTTGCAGCCCAGGCTGGCGTTCGCTATTCCATTACTAATCCTTACGCCTACATGCAGAGCAACATGGTGGGTTTCTTGAATGTTCTTGAAGCTTGCCGTAATACAAAGGTACCATACCTGGTGTTTGCTTCCAGTAGTTCCGTTTATGGTCTTAACAGCAAGGTGCCGTATTCCGAAGACGACAAGGTGGATTCTCCGGTTAGTCTTTATGCGGCAAGCAAGAAGAGCAACGAACTGATGGCCCATTCCTACGCTAAGTTGTATGGAATCAAGGTCACTGGCCTGCGTTATTTTACCGTTTATGGACCATGGGGCCGCCCCGATATGTCTCCCATGCTTTTTGCAAAGGCCATCAGCAAGGGCGAGGCTATCAAGGTTTTCAACAACGGCGACATGATCCGCGACTTCACCTATATCGACGATATTGCCGAAGGTTCCATTCATGTATTGGACCGCGAACCGGATGCTGCCAAGTGTGAAAACGGCGTGCCTTACCGCATCTTTAACATCGGTTGCAGCAATCCTGTAAAGCTGATGGATTTCATTAGTGAAATCGAGAATGCCTACGGTGAACCTGCCAAGAAGGATTTCCTCCCGATGCAGCCTGGCGACGTTTACCAGACCAATGCCGATACCACCAAGCTGGAACAGCAGTGCGATTACAAGCCCCACTGGAGCCTCCACGACGGCATCGCCAAGTTCATGGAATGGTACAAGAGCGACGCAAACCCGTTGAAGTGAGCCAAGCGAAAGTATGCTCGCATACTTTGATTTGACGAACGAAATGGATGCACTCGAAGAGTGCCATCCGCTAAAGTAAGTCAAGCGAAAACTTTCGTGCATGTTTTCAATTTTATCTTGTAAATCGTAATTCATAATTCGTACTTAACTTTCTTCATATTTCGATTTACTAAATTTGCCGTCATGAAGAAAGTTTGCATTTATGACACCACGCTGCGCGACGGCAATCAAGATCGCAAGATTAGTCTCTCTCTGGCCGACAAACTCCAGATTACTCGAATTCTTGACTCTTTCGGTATTGATTACATTGAAGGCGGCTGGCCAAACCCCAGCAATCCTACCGACGAAGAATATTTCCGCGAAGTGAAAAAGCTTAAGCTGAAGCACGCCAAGATTTGCGCCTTCGGCAGTACTCGTCGTCCGAAGATCCTTCCCGAGAAGGATCCGCTGCTCCAGGCATTGGTGAAGTCCGAAGCTCCCGTGAAGACCATTTTCGGTAAGAGCTGGGATCTCCACGTTACAGAAGTTATTCATACCACACTGGAAGAAAACCTGGACATGATCCAGTCTTCCATCGAATTCCTGAAGGAACATTCCAAGGAAGTTATTTACGACGCCGAACATTTCTTCGACGGTTATAAGGCTAATCCGGAATATGCTATCGAAACCCTGAAGGCTGCTGCCCTCGGTGGTGCTGATTTCATCGTGCTTTGCGATACCAATGGCGGTACCATGCCTTGGGAATTGGAAGAAATTTTTGAAGCCGTTAAGGAACACGTAGACGTTCCCCTTGGTATCCATGTGCATAACGACTCCGGCCTTGCTGTGGCAAACAGCATCTATGCCGTGAAGTCCGGTGCCTCTATGATTCAGGGCGTTGTTAACGGTTATGGCGAACGTTGCGGTAACGCAAACCTCACCACCATCATGGCTGACCTGGTCTTCAAGATGGGCGCAAAGTTCTTTGCTGCCAAGAAGATGGCTGGACTTCGCAAGCTGTTCCTGAGCGTAGACCAGATTGTGAATCTGGCTAGCGATGTCCGCGCACCGTACGTGGGCGAGGCTGCTTTTGCTCATAAGGGCGGCGCACATATCGATGGCGTCATGAAGGTTTCCCGCAGCTTTGAACATGTGGACCCGCACTCCGTGGGCAATGACCGCGTGTTCGTCACCAGCGATCAGGCTGGTGGTTCTCTCGTGGTTGAAAAGCTGAAGGCTATCAAGCCGGGCATCGACAAGAAGGATCCCATGGTGGCAAAGCTCCTGCTCGCCATCAAGGAAAAGGAAAACGCAGGCTGGCACTTCGACTCCGCCGAAGCCAGCTTCAAGATGCTGGTGTATCGCCAGCTAGGTATGTTCACCGCACCCTTTGAATTCATGAACTACCGCGTCACCGAAGACAAGACCCCGCAAGGTGTGTCTGTTTCCCAGGCCAGCGTCAAGCTGAAGATTGGTGACAAGATCAGCCATCAGGTGAGCGAAGGTGACGGTCCGGTGAACGCTCTGGATGCAGCGTTGCGTAAGGCACTGCTCCCGTTCTTCCCGTATATGGCCAAGGTCCGCCTGGACGACTTTAAGGTCCGCGTTCTGGGTTCTTCCGTCGGTTCCGACGCACTGGTCCGCGTATGGACTACCTTCGGTGACGACAAGGAACACTGGAATGTGGCAGGTGTCAGCACCAACATCATCGAAGCCAGCTGGCTTGCCTTGATGGATGGTCTGTGCTACAAGATTTTGAAGGAAACTAAGAAATGCAAATAGTTAAGGCTACTCCTAGCTCTAAGGAAATTGAACGCATTTGCGGTCGCGAAGTTGCTCCCAGCCGCGAAATTTATAACAAGGTTGTAGACATCCTGGCTGACATCAAGAAGGGTGGCTACGCCAAGGCTGTGGAATACGCTCAGAAGTTCGACGGCCTCAAGGGCAAGAATATCCGCGTCTCTGAAAAGGAAATTGCAAAGTCTGCCGCCAAGTGCCCCGCTGATTTGCAGAAGGCTCTCAAGCAGGCCATCAAGAACGTCCGCGATTTCCACCAGAACCAGATGGAAGAATCCTGGCTCATGGAAGGTAAGGACGGCGTTGTCCTCGGTCAGCGCATCCGCCCCATGAAGCGCGTGGGCCTCTATGTTCCCGGTGGCGCAGGCATTTACCCCAGCACCGTGATCATGAACGCTGTGCCTGCTCTCGTCGCAGGTGTTCAGGATATCGTTGTGGTTACTCCCATCAAGGGCGAAATCAACCGCGCCGTGGCCTTCGTGCTGCAGCAGCTGGGCATTACCGAAGTCTACCACATCGGTGGCGCACAGGCTATTGGCCTGTTGGCTTACGGTGCCAAGGACGCCAAGGGCAAGACCATCGTTGAACGCGTCGACAAGATTGTGGGCCCGGGTAATGTTTTCGCCGCCGTCGCCAAGAAGGAAGTCTTCGGTGTCGTAGACATCGACATGGTGGCTGGTCCTTCCGAAGTTCTCGTCATGGCCGACAAGACTGCCGATCCTGACTTCGTTGCTGCAGACTTGCTTTCCCAGGCGGAACACGGTTCCGGTTTCGAAGCCGCCATCTGCATTACCGACGACATGGAAACTGCCCAGATGATTTCTGCCTGCGTAGACATCCAGGTTGAAAATTCCCCCAAGAAGGAACTGCTCCAGAAGGTGCTGGATAACTTCGGCCGAATTCTCGTGGTGAAGGACTGGTTCGATGGCGTTGCCATCGCCAACAAGATTGCTCCGGAACATCTGGAAGTCATGACCGACGAAGCTGAATCCATGGCCGCCCAGATCGAAAACGCTGGCGCCGTGTTTATCGGTCACTGGTCTTCTGAACCGGTGGGCGACTACTTCGCTGGCCCCAACCATGTGCTGCCTACCAACGGCACTGGCCGCTTCTTCAGCCCTCTCGGTGTGTATGACTTCCTGAAGCGTATGTCCATCATCCGCTACAGCGAAAAGGCCATCAAGAAGAACGCAAAGGCTATCGCCGCTGTTGCAATGGAAGAAGGCTTCTACCACCACGCACAGGCTGTCCTTAAGCGCCTTTAGTTGGCGCTCCATCCTGGAACCGTTAGGCGATAGAATCCAGACATGAAAAAATCCTCGGGCTCTAACCCGGGGATTTTTTGCATAACGTTAAACTTTAAATTAGAACAAGAACAGACTGTCGCCGAAGTTGACGCAGACTCTGTTTCTTCCGTTTTCCTTGGCATGGTACAAAGCCTGGTCCGCACGTTCAATAATGCTTGCTACAGAATCATCAGGAATTCGTTCCGTAAATCCGACACTGACTGTTACGTGTATGGTCTTGCCGGAAGGAAGCTTGATTTCCTTGTTTTCAACATTCTTGCGGAGACGTTCCGCTATAATCTTGGCGTTGTCTGTTGAGGTTCCCGGCAGGAATACTGTAATTTCCTCGCCACCATAACGAACGGGCATATCCGATGGACGGAGGCTGTCTGTAACCGCTTGAGCTACTGCAATAAGGACCTGGTCTCCAGCGAGGTGGCCGTAGGTGTCGTTTACGCTCTTGAAATGGTCAATGTCCAGCATGATGGCTGACAGGTTGAAATTGCCGGCATTGCTGCGGGCCATTTCCCTTCCGTACATTTCTTCTAGCCAACGACGATTGTGGAGCCCGGTTAGAGAGTCTACTTTTGCATTCTCTTCGATGCAGCGGATGTGATACTCTTCTGCGCATACGACTTGGTTGTTGTTTCTGATGCGTTGGCTCAGCATGTGTAAGAAGTTTAGGCACAGGTCGTGGGAGGCATTGATCATTGCCAAGGCAATTTCTGGCTTGATAATCAATAGCTTGCAATGGGTCTTTGCAAAAACGAATGCGCTGGGCTTGACATTGTCGAAGATGGACATCTCTCCGGCACAATGGCCTGCTGAAATTGTATCGGTGAAATTTCCACCCTGAGACTGCAGACGAACCTCCAGAATTCCTTCAAGAACAATGAGAAGTCTTCTAACAGGATGTTCTGGATCAATAAGAAGGGTTTCCGGTTCTGCATCAACGGTTTCGCAACCAAGCAGATAACCAGCTAGGCTTTCAAAGGCGACGTTCTTGAAAATTTCAAGTTTCAGAAAATCGTTTCGTGATATTGGAAGTGTCTCTAGTTCTTCTGCGTTCATATTGCTATTATACTCAAAAAAAAGAGAAAATGACAACAGAAAAGTGTATTTTATGTTGTATTTGACAACAGTTTATGCAGGACTGAATATAACATAGCGAGGTCGTATGTCAAAGATTGTTCTAAAGTCGGTTTTGTTCAATGGAAGGGTTCAGGATATCCTTATTTCTGGGAAAAAATTTGCAAAGATAGGCCGTGAACTAACGACAAAGGATTACGACAAGGCAGAAGTTGTCAACTGTAATGGACTGGCCATACTTCCTCCTTTCTACAATGGACATTGCCATGCGGCCATGACACTTCTTCGGGGCTATGCTGACGACATGCCTCTGCAAGAATGGCTTCAAAATCACATATGGCCTTTTGAAGGCAAGATGACCCCTAAGGATATTGAAATTGGTTCCCGACTTGCGGTCCTAGAAATGATCAAGTCCGGTACGGTGTTCTTTTCTGATATGTACTGGCATCGCGAACAGACCATGAAGGTTGTGAAGGAAATGGGAATTCGCGCAACCATCGGCGTTACCATGGCTCAGGGACTTGTGAGCGAGGAAGCCATAGAAACCAACTTTAGGTTTATCGAGGAACGAAAGTTTGAAACAGACCGTGTACATCTTGCCGTAATGCCTCATTCAATCTACATGGTGGGGGAGGATCTTTTCAAACGCTGCGCTAAGGTTGCCAGGGAAGAGGAGATTATTCTTCATACCCATTTGGCCGAGACCGCAAAGGAACTGAAGGATTGTAAAAAGCAGTGTGGCTGTTCTCCTGTAGAACTGATGGACCGCTATGGTGTGCTTGGTGGAAACTTTGTTGCAGCCCATTGTGTTCACTTGTCTGAAAGTGACATGGCGTTGATGGCGGATTCCCAGTCTGCAGCTATTCTGAATCCCTGTTCCAATCTAAAGCTTTGCAGTGGAATTCCCAAGATTCCAAAGATGCTTGAAAGTGGTATGCTGGTGGGTATAGGAACTGATGGCGCGTCGTCCAACAATAACCTGGATATGCACGAGGAAATGAAGCTTACCTCGCTTCTAACCAAGGTGGCAAGCAAGGCTGAAAAACTGCCTGCGGAGGATGTACTGAAAATGGCTACATCCAATGTGGCCATTGCCTACGGAATTCCTGCAGGTGTGATTGCCGAAGGTTTCCTTGCTGACGCTCTTCTTGTAGATCTGAAAAATGAACGTCTGAATCCAAGCCATGACCTGGTTAGTAACTGGGTCTATGCGGCGGACTCAAGCTCCATACATTCAGTTATCTGTGACGGAAAGTTCGTGATGAAGAATCGCCATGTAGACGGCGAAGACGATATCATCAAGGAAGCAGAAGCTTGCGCTAAGGATATCGCCCGTCGATAGTTGTTTATGAAAATGGCCTTGGGCTAGTGGATCTTTTCTGCGGCCTTGTCGGCAGCTTTGTCCATAGCTTCCTTGGCTGTGTTCTTTGCGGATTCTGCTGCCTTGGTTGCAGCTTCCTTTGCAGCCTCTGTTGCTTTTTCTGTAGCCTTGTCTGCAGCGTCCTTTACGACTTCGCTAGCCTTCTCAGACGCCTTGTCTGCAATGTTCTTTGTATATTCGCTGGCCTTCTTTTCTGCCACATCGACAAGATCGATGGGTTCGGAAGAATAACCCAGGGATTCCAAGGACATTTGGTATATCTTGTAGGATACCGCATTGTTTCTGGCGTCAAGAATTGCGCCTCCAAAGGGCATCACATGGAATACAGAAAGAATGACGAAGCAGATAAGGCATGCCTTGATCATTCCTGAAATTCCACCCAGGATACGGTCCACTTTACTTACAACGGTCTTCTCGATGGCCTTGTTTATAATGTGACCGAGAAATGTGAAACCGAGGAACGGAACTAGGAAACCGATGCAGCAGCAAGCTATCATTGCAGAAAAGTGACTGAAGCCGAATCCTGTAAGGGTTTCGTTCAAGAGCCCGTTGGCAAAGTATGCTCCGGCAATGGCAGAAGCCCACGCAAGCAGCCTAAACACACCTTGAATAAATCCACGCCACACACCAAGCAGGGCAAAGAAAAGAATTATCACAAGGCATACAATGTCTATTGTATTCATTCAAAACACCTAAAAAACAAAATGGATGAGAGCTGCAATTCCACTTGCGGCTACAGATCCTGCTAACAAACCTAATAAAAAACATGCTTTTGTCTTGGGCTTGTAGATTACAGGCTGTATAAAATCGCTGCCTTGTCCGTCTCCGGTCTTGACCTGTTCCATCCAGATGTCCATGTAGGGTGTCAGGTCCCTGGGAAGATCTTTCATGATTTCGGACAATTCGCTTGCTGCATCGTTTGCGGTAAGGGGCCTATCCTTAGGTTTCTTTGCTAGAAGCTTGATGATCAGCTTACGAAGACCAACAGGGACTTCCTTAGGGAAAGCCTTTTCTGAAATACGGATCTTTTGGATTCGTTGGATGGTGCTGCTGAAGTTTTCTCCGCGGAATATGTTCTCGCCAAGCAGCATTTCACTTGCGATAATGCCTACCGCGAACAGATCAGAGAGCGGGGTTGCCGCTTCACCCATGGTTTGCTCGGGGCTCATGTAGGTGAGGGTACCGAGGATTGCTCCAGAAACAGTAAGGCTCTCTCCCGTGTCGCTGATGGGGTTATCCGTATGGGCTATGCCAAAGTCTAGAAGGCGGATACGACCGTCTTTGTCGATCATAATATTGGCTGGCTTGAGATCCCTATGGACTACTCCGTTTCGATGGGCGTGTCCTAAGGCGGAAAGAACGTTGTAGATAACGTTCATGACAACCCAAATAGGCGGGGTGGGGCATTTGTCCAAAAGATTGCGGAGCGTCCAGCCTTGGACGAATTCCATGGACAAGGATAGCTTTCCGTCCTTTTCTTTCCATAGGGCGTGAGGCTGGATGATGGCTGGATGGTTCAGATGGGCGAGAATGTTTCCTTCGCGCATGAAACGCTTTACGGAGTCTTCTCGCTCTGAAAGATTGCCTTTCATCTGCTTTACTACAACCATGCGGTCGAGTGAAGGATCGTGGCAAAGCCACAGTTCGCCCATGGCTCCCTGTCCTAGGGGCTGAGTGGGTTTGTATCCGCCAATCTTAGCGGGTCTGTCTGTAACTTTTTTTGCTTCTTGTCCAGCCAATATCAGTCTCTCGCTTTTTATCCTTGGACTACTTTTCGTCGCTCAGGTAGATGCTCTGGTGCTTTGCCTTGGGGGCGGGGTTGGGGTAGTCCAGGATGTAGTGGAGGCCTACGGATTCCTTGCGGCGGAGAGCTGCAATCAGAATCATCTTGGAAACCTGGAGGGCGTTCTGGAACTCAAGGAAATAGAAGTTCTCGTTTTCCTTGTTCTTGATGGTGTTCTGCATTTCAGCTTCAAGTTCCATAACAATTTTAAGACCCTGGTTCAGGCCGGCTACGGTACGGACGATACCGCAGTGTGCCCACATGGTGTCCTGCAGTATCTTGCGACGCTTGCGCCAGTAGGCAGACCTGGTAAAGGAAATTTTCTCGGTCTTCTTGTTGCGGGGAACATTGATCTTTGCCTTGAGCAGGTTGCTTTCTACAATGTTGTCTACTGCACGGAGGGCATAGACCACACTTTCAAGAAGGGAGTTGGATGCCAGACGGTTTGCGCCGTGAACGCCTGTCGCGGCAACTTCACCGCATGCGTAAAGGCCCTTGATTTCGGTGCGGGACCAGGTGTCTACCAGGACGCCGCCGCACATGTAGTGCGCTGCCGGAACAACAGGAATCCATTCCTTGGTCATGTCTACGCCAACTTCCATGCACTTGGCGTAGATGTTGGGGAAGTGACTGCGGATATCCTTGGGGGTGTGCCCGGTAAGGTCAATAAACATATGGGGCTTGCCCAAGCGCTGCATTTCCTTGTGGATGGCACGTGCAACAATGTCGCGTGGAGCCAGGGAGTGAAGCGGATGGACCTGGTTCATGAATTCTTCGCCCTTGTGGTTCTTCAGGATTCCGCCAAAGCCACGGACGGCTTCAGAAATCAGGAAGGGCTTCTTGAGGCTCGGGGCGTAAAGGCTGGTGGGGTGGAACTGCATGAACTCGATGTCCTGCAGGGCTGCTCCTGCGCGAGCAGCAATGGCCATGCCGTCGCCACAGCTATCTGGCGGACAGACCGTGTACTGCCAGATGCGTCCGGCACCACCGGTGGAAAGGATTGTTGCCTTGGCGTAGATGCTCTCTACAATGCCGGTCTTCTGGTGGATAATCTTTGCGCCGACGCAATGCTTGTCCTTGCCGGAACCTTCGCAAATCAGATCCTTGATGTAGCAGTTTTCCAGGTAGTCGATGTTCTTCTGCTTGTGGAGTTCGCAAAGCAGTGCTCGCATGATTTCTTTGCCGGTAAGGTCTGCTGCATGGAGGATTCTATGGTGGCTGTGGCCGCCTTCGAGATGCAGGTCGAACTGGCTTTTGTCCTGATGGGAGTGGGTAAACTGGACGCCCCACTTTACCAGTTGTTGGATTGTTGCAGGACCGCTCTTGGTAAGGATATTGACCGGCTCTTTTTTGCAGAGGCCAGCACCTGCTTCGAGGGTATCCTCTACATGGAACTTGAACTTGTCTTCCTTGTTGGTAACGGAGGCGATGCCACCCTGGGCGTAGTTTGATGATCCGTCGGGTTTTGCACCCTTAGTCAGAATGACTACGGAAAGGCCTTTTTCTGCAGCATGGAGTGCTGCGCTTAAACCGGAAATGCCAGCGCCAAGGACCAAAATATCGTACATGATCAAACTCCGTTGATAAACTTGGATTTTGTTTGTACAATAAATAGAAAAAAAGGACTATTTCGGCACTATATGGAGGTAAAATAAAACAAATTGGAAATTTTTGACTAAATTTGCTCCCATAAAATTTTAATGGAGTCTACTCTATGTTAACGTGGATTAATGAAAAAGCCAAGTGGATTATTGTAATCTTCGCCGCAGGTATCGCTGTGGGTCTCCTGGCCATGGACCGAGTTCCTAACCAGGGTCACTCTTATCCCGTCGGTGTTGTCAACGACAAGAAAATCAATTACGCCGAATTCGATTCCCGCGTAAAGATGATTGTCCAGAATCAGTACCAGGGTCAGCACCTCGAAGATGAACAGTATACTCAGCTCCGTTCTGAGGTTTTCCGTGGCTTTGTCCGCCAGATTCTTCTTGGCGAACAGTTCGAAAAGTCCGAACTGAAGGCCTCGGTTGCAGAACTTGAAGCCGAGTTCACTCGCAATCCCGATGCCGTCCGCGGTCGTCTGGTCCAGGAAGCTCAGAGCCGTCTGTTTGCCATCCAGCAGCAGGCTACTTCTCAGGAAGACCTGATGCAGCGCTCTCAGGCTTACATTGCAAGCCTTCCCAAGTTCCTTACCGACTCTACCTTCAACAAGGATGAATACGACGCATGGCTTAAGACTCCGGAAGCCTTCAAGTGGGGCGTGATGCTTCAGTACGAAGAAGACCTCAAGAGCAACATTATTCCGGCTCGTCAGCTTCAGGTTCTGGTTGGTGCATCCATCCATAACACCTCTCTCGAAGCTAACTGGTCTGCAGAACGTCGTATGACCGAGTACGAACTGCAGGTGGCAGTCGCCTCTGCTTCTGACTTCACTGCCGACGAAAAGTCTGTCGACAGCGTGATGGTTGCCGGCTACTTCAACGCTCATCGCGATAGCTTCTACGTTGCCAAGGATATGGCCAAGTTCGTTTACTCCTACCTCCCGGTAGAAGCAACCGCAGGCGATGACGCTCGTATCCGCGAATATGCAATGACTCTCTACTACCAGCTGACTGATTCCTCTTCTGCAACTACCTTCGAAGACATGGCTCGCATTTCCTCCGAAGATCCGGGTACTGCAGAAAAGGGCGGCGTCTTGAGCGACGATTTCGTTGGTCGTGGCGTCTATGTCAAGGAATTCGAAGATGCTGCATTTGCTCTTGATTCCGGTGCTATTTCTGAACCGGTCAAGACCCGCTTCGGTTACCATATCATCAAGTCCTACGGCAAGTCCAAGGACTCCACCGGTGCTGATCTGGTCAAGGTTGGCCACATCCTGTTGATCGTCAACGCTTCTTCCGAAACTATCGATAGCTTGGAAGCTGTTCTCGCTGGCATCAAGGCTGATGTTGACGCAGGCAAGACCTTTGAAGAAGCTGCTAAGGCCCGCGAAATCTCTTCTCAGGTTTCCAACTGGCTTGGCCGTGGCGAAGACATCAATGGTATCGGTTACCTGAAGGGCCTTGGTGCTTATGCTTGGCCTAACGAAAACCTCCCGGAAGAATCCAGCAAGGTTTCTCCTGTCATGAAGAACAGCAAGTGGGTTGTTGTTGCCCAGAAAGTTGCCGATATCAAGGCTGGCGACCGTAACCTGGACCTTTACTTTGATGCCATCAAGAACACCCTTCTCCGTGGCAAGGCTGCTGCCGCTGCCGAAGCTTATCTGAACTCTGTTGCAGACAAGGTCAAGGCCTTCAACGCAGAAGATTCCACTACCAAGGTTGAAAAGGTTTCCGTCGAATCCAAGACTGCCGCCGTAGACAGCTATATTCCTGGTTTTGGCTATGGCAACGCAAACGTGGCTAAGATTTTGAACAACGCCAAGGTTGGTGAATGGACTTCTGCCATGGCTACCGACAATGGTGCTGTCATGCTGAAGGTTGTCAGCAAGAAGACTCCGGAAGCAGATGCACTCAAGGCTGCTGCCAAGAACGACATGGCCAATGTGAATGCCTATGCTACCCAGGCCCTGTTCTCTGAATTCGTCAACACCATGGAAGCTTCTACTCCTGTTGTAAACAACATGGATCTCTTTTATAGAGATTAATGACAATAGCTATAATGTTTGCTATATTTGGCGCACGTCGCTGATATAGCAGACTTTCGGTGCCATCGTCTAGTGGTCTAGGACACTGGCCTCTCACGCCGGCAACGAGGGTTCGAGTCCCTCTGGCACTATAAAACTAACCAATAACGCTCCAAGCCTTGTAAATAAAGGGCTTGGGGCTTTTTCTTTATGTAATAATTTTTTAAATCGTGACGAAATCGTGACGGAAGTTTGGAATTTATCATTTTCGTGGCTTCATAAAAATGGTCTAGCGCTTGCGAATCGTGACACAAACAAAAAACGCTCGAATTTCATCGAGCGTTTTCCATCACGTTATCCAGGCCGGTCGAACCGGTTTGTACCTGTTGATGTCGGCCACGCGGGCCTGTATTCAATATAGAATTAAACGAACTTGATTTCAAGTTTTTTGCCGATGGCCTTGGCGAATTTTTCAAGGGTGGCAAAGGTGATACCTGCCTTGGGATCTTCCAGCTTGTACTGCTGCGGGGCTATTCCCATCTTCTTGCAGATGGAAGCTGCGGATTTGCCCCTACGGGCCTCGAAGATGGTGTAGGCGAGTGCCAGCCTGCCGTTGACCTGGATGGCGTAGAAACCGTTCTTCTGGTCCTCTGAGAGCGTGGATCGCGGGAGCGGGTCCTTGTCTTCCAGCTTGGCATAAAGAATGGCGTAAAGGGCGTCTTCTGCCATCGTAAGCGCTTCTTCTAAAGTATCTCCACAGGTGTAGCAACCAGGGATGTCCGGAAATTCTACGGTGAAGCCGTCTTCTTCATGATTTATTTTTGCTATGTATTCCATTTTTAATCCTGTTAAATAAATACCCAAGAAAGGGCGGGAACCCTTATTTGAGCCCCGCTGCTTTCAGAATCTTGTTTTCGGTTCCTTTCTTCAAGTCTTGCGATCCGTGGTAGGGTACCGATATTTGCGGAAAACCTTTTTTCTTGTAGATTCTGTGGGATGACCCAGGAATTCTGTCAAGAACGAATCCCGCCTGTTCAAGTTTCTTGATTAGCTCTTTTGCATTCATTTAACCTCCGTTAATTGTTCTTTGATATTACAAATATATATAATTTTATTTATTTTATCAAGTATTTTGTTTAAAATAAATCAAAAAAATGCAGGATTTTGTCCTGCATTGTAGATTACTTGATTCTTACGATTCTTGAGTAGTGGATGAAAGTATAGTGTTCTTTCGTCTTCTCCTGTTTTCGCTAATTTTGGCAATATACTTAGCATATTTTTGAGGATTTTTTTTCAAGTTTTCATACCACTTGTTGAGGCTCTTTTTATAAGCGTCGTGATTGTTCTTGTGGTAATCCTTCTTCTTGGCATTCAGTTCTTCTTTGTGAGCCTTGTAGTAGCGTTGCCATTTGGAAGCCGATTTTTTAGCCTTGATATCCTTTATTTTGTTTTGTGCTTTTGCGACATTATCCAGCCATTTTTCGTATCCTTGAGCAAAATCAATCTTCATCCTCCCTCCTAATCAACTTGTCTTTCGTTATTCCGCTTCCACGATGGAATGTTGCTATGTCGCCCAGCCGGACAACATCATGGTCACAACAAGGTCTCGTTTCGTCTATAAGGCATTGTAATGGCTGTTTGCTTCTGTAATCGAACGAATTTAGAAGTTCTTTAAGTTGGTCTAAAAGTTCAGTCTTATCCCAGCCTTCAATGTCGCAAACCGTCATGTCAAACAAAAGATCTTTCAGTATATGAACTTTCAAGTTGTACCTTGCCAATTGATTTATTTTGTAGCGTTCAAGTGGATTGGGCGCCCTATACGGTTCATCTTTTTCTTCTGTCTTTTCTTGACGTTGTTTCTTTTCGGTTTCTACAGGTTTGCAACTTTTGGCATAGGCTAAAATTTCGTCATGAGAGAATCCGTAATTAACTAGCTGTTCTGTAGTGACGATTTTCGTTTCAAAGTCTTCTGCAAATCGGCTTTTACCGTTGCTAATGAGCCATTCGTCATACCATCTTAATTCAATTATTTTCCATTGCATTGTCTGTTGTCCTTTGACTTGAAATTCTTCTGCTGTCATTAACCTTCCTCCTTGAAGTTTAGGCCGTGTTGGCGAAGCAGTTCCTGGAACTCGTCAAGGGATTTGCGGCCGCAGTTTTTCATCCGCAACATTTCTCTCATGGTCTTGCCTGCGAGTTCCTTGATTGTGCGGATGTTTGCGAGCCTTGGATTCGAACTTTCGACATTGCTGGGTGTGAAAACCTGTTGCCAACCGACCGCAGTAACACATCGTTGGTGTTTCGCTATCGCAAATGTCGACTGCTTGATTGCGGAGTTTTAATTGTGTCGCGAAAGGAATGTCTTCAAACTTGATTTTCATAGAGACGCCTCTTCCTTCATGCTTAGTACCATTTAAATCCGGTTTTATTTTTTACGCAGTCGTCAATCAGCAATTTGAATTGCTGGAAAGTGGCTGCGTCAGGTCTTGCAGAATAGCCAAAGACAAAATCTTCAGATACATCTTTGATGTACTCCCAGATAGCCTTTGCTGTTTTGAATTTCATTTCTGCATCGCAATCGTTCGACCATACGAAAGCACCGAACCATTCTAGAGTTTCAATTTCTTCCTTTGTGCTACCCTTGTTTGCCAAAAATTCATGGTCGTTAATTTTCTTGTTGAAGGATTCCATCCATCCGGCGGGTCTCATGATGGAAAAAATGTGTTCATTAAATTCTTCGACGCACTTTCTGAAGTTTTCGTGCGGGCATTTGGATGCGACAAAATCCCTTAATCGCTTGAAACCGATATATCCGCAATCCAGCGAGAAGTTTTTACTTTTTATCGTTATTCCCATTTTTTATTTCCTATAATTTTTATTATTCAATTTTAGGCAGGACAAGAGCGTTACCGTTGGATACCTGGGGAAGCTTTCCGTCCCACTTTTCGATGTACTTGAGCATCAGGTATTCCTTTCCGTTCTGCTGCTTGAGTGCCTGCATCTGCAGAGCGATCACTGCGGAGTCTGCCTTTGCTTTCGCCACCTTTTGCTCATTCTGGTATTCAACCTTCATCTTGATGTTCTTTTCCTTCAGGGCGTCCTGCTCTGCGACTTGCTTGGCTTCTACGGCTTCCTTGAAGGCTTTTCCGAATGCGAAGTCCGTGATGGCGAGGCCTTCTACGATGACGTGTGTATTTGCGGAGTCAAGTTTAGACTTCAACGTGGTTTCCATGCGCTGACGGATTTCCTCGCGTTTCTGCAGCATTTCCTCCGCGGTGTACTGTGGAGTTACGCCTGTGATCGTCTCCTTGATTTTTGGCTGCAGGGCAATCTCTACACCGTTCATGCCGTACTGCGTGTAAACCTGGTCAACCTTTGACGGGTCAATTCTGTAATTTACGGCAACTGTTACATTGACGGTCTGCAGGTCCTTTGACCCGGATTCAATTCGAGTTTCCTGCAGTTCGGTCTTGACGGAAATCTTCAAGACCTGCTTTGTGATAAAGTTGTAGATGGTAAGGCCGGGTTCAACGACCTCGTCCACCTTTCCGAATTCAAGGATGATTCCGCGTTCGGTCTGGTCGATCTGAGCACATCCAACGAATGCGAGTGCGATGATGATTGCGAAGATTGTCTTTTTCATTTTATGTCTCCTATGTTATTTTTGAGTTTCTTTGTCAATGATATTTTGTGCGGCTTCGTGAAGTTCTTGCGGGAGTCCGTTCAATTCGCGGAGCCATTCCTTGTATGTAATGCTGTATGATTCTACTTGTTTTATGCAGTCTTCAATCCTGAACAAGTAAATGCTTGTTTTTGCAGATGCTCTGGCAAAAGCGTCTTTGCTTGTTTTGGTTTTGAATTTGAGTATTCCGTTAGGGAATAGTAATCCATAGTAAGTGTAAGTGAAACCTCTCATTCCTGCACCTCTGAGGTTTCCAAAATTTTTGGACGGCCGTGGTCCTTGTTGAAGCTGATCATGTCCTTTTCCTTGTAGGTGTAGAACATTCTCGTGTCCATTTTGCCGTAATCGTCGGTGTGGAAAACGGCGACCTTGATCAGACCTTCGTCGGAGTAGTCCGTAAACTGCTCGATGAATTCCTGGATGTAATCCTTGACTTCGTTCATTTCGTAAACGGTAGCGTCGGTCTTGATTTCGGTCAAGGCATTATTGATTAATTCGTGATGAGTTGTTTTAATGTTATAAGCCATGTTATGCCCTCGCGAACGCCTTGCTGGCAGCTTCTTCGTCGCTCATGATGCGGTTCTTGCGGAAGTAAGCGTCCATGTCGTTTGTGTCGATGAAGATCTTGCGGCCGAACTTGCTGTGAGCGATTTCGCCGGTCCTGACGAGTTCGCTGAGTTTTCCCTTCTTGAGATTGTACTTTTTGGCGGTTGCTACCAGGTCAAGGAAACAAGGTTCGGTCTTGGTCCTGTCTGCGGTAATAGCTGCCATAATCCTCTTTTCGAAGGCGGCTAGGTCAGCCTTGGTTACGATGTCTTCAATCTGCATTGTTTTCCTCCAGGCTTACCAGAAATGAGATGTTGCAGGCAACATGCCAGAGGTGGGGAAGGCCGGATTCTTCGTCACGGCTTTGGGGATCATCAATGTACTGTGCCCAATGGCGGAAGGCTGCGTCGCGGTAGCGTTCGATTTCGACGGTCTTCCAGTTGTCCTTGGACTTGTATTTGCGATTGCCGTATTCACGGACGC
>JAKSIF010000032.1 GCA_024398965.1 Fibrobacter sp.
AGGCTCTTGCCAAGATTCGTGGCATTACCCGCATGGCTTATAACGCTCCCGTGGTCTTGATGGTCTGTTACGACAAGGACCTGTGCTACCGCGCCCTGAATTACAATGACGAACACGAATGCGGCGACATGGATGCAAGTATTGTTGCAACCACCATGATGATGCAGGCTACGGAACTTGGACTTAACACCCTGTGGGCCCGCGGTTTCAATGCGGTGGAAATCGCCCGCGGTTTTGAACTGCCTGAAAACTTGAAGGTGAGCTGCCTTCTGGATGTTGGCTACGCCGATCCTGCCGAAGGTGGCCCCAGCCCCCGTCACACCGTCCGTAAGGAAATGGGTGAATTGGTGGAAGAACTTTAATTTTCTGAAATTAAGTCTATTTTAGCCGAAAAATTCTAACGTCTTGCTCATCAATGAGTTAGGCGTTTTTTTATAAAAAAGGCACTTTATTACGCCTTGGGGCCAAATAAAGTGAGCCTTTGTAAATTTCATTTAATTTCTAAATTTCACCCCGAAAACATAAATCGGGTTCGACCCAAAGGATAAATCATGCGTGATCAATTCGAAAGCCCGCTGATTCAGCGTTATGCTTCTAAGGAAATGAGTTTCATCTTCAGCCCGCAGTACAAGTTCCAGACTTGGCGCAAGCTGTGGATCTTCTTGGCTGAATCCGAAATGGAACTTGGCCTGCCCATTACCCAGGAACAGGTGGACGAACTGAAGGCTCACGCTACCGACATCAACTTTGATGTTGCCGAAGCCGAAGAAAAGCGCCGCCGTCACGACGTGATGAGCCACGTTTACGCTTACGGTGTTCAGTGCCCCAAGGCCAAGGGCATCATCCACCTGGGTGCAACTTCCGCTTTCGTTGGTGACAACACCGACCTCATCCAGATGCAGCAGGCTTTGATTATCGTCCGTAAGCGCCTCTGCCGCGTGATGGATAAGCTCTCCAAGTTCGCTATGGAATACAAGGACATGGCTCAGCTTGGTGCAACTCACTTCCAGGCTGCACAGCTCACCACCGTGGGTAAGCGTGCTTGCCTCTGGCTCCAGGACCTCCTCATCGACCTGGAAGAAGTCAACTTCCTCATCGAAGTTCTTCCGTTCCGCGGCGTGAAGGGCACCACCGGTACCCAGGCTTCCTTCATGGACCTGTTCAACGGCGACGAAGAAAAGATCATGGAACTGGACCGCCGCGTCACAGCCAAGGCTGGCTTCAAGCGCGTGCTCACCATCACCGGCCAGACCTACACCCGTAAGTGGGACAACCGCGTGAACCAGGTGCTCAGCTCCATCGCTCAGTCCCTCCACAAGTTTGCAACCGACATGCGCCTCATGCAGGGCGTTAAGGAAGTGGAAGAACCGTTTGAAAAGACCCAGATCGGTTCCTCCGCCATGGCTTACAAGCGTAACCCCATGCGTTCCGAACGTATCTGCTCTCTGGCCCGTTTCGTCATGGCCCAGGTGAACAGCACCGCCATCACTCAGGCTACCCAGTGGTTCGAACGTACTCTGGACGACTCCGCCAACAAGCGTCTCGCCATTCCTGAAGCATTCCTCGCTATGGATGCAATGCTCATCATCGCTGAAAACGTGACCAACGGCCTCGTTGTTTACCCGAAGGTGATCGAAAAGCGCATCATGGCTGAACTTCCGTTCATGGCTACCGAAAACATCATCATGGAAGGCGTGAAGAATGGCGGCGACCGTCAGGAACTCCACGAAGAAATCCGCGTGATGAGCCAGGAAGCTGGCCGCGTCGTTAAGGAACAGGGTAAGGATAACGACTTGCTCGAACGCGTCCTCAAGAACGAAAAGCTCCAGAAGCTGGGCATCACCGAAGAAAAGCTGAAGGAAATCCTGGACCTTCGCAAGTTCGTTGGCCGCGCTCCTGGTCAGGTTGTGAAGTTCGTGACCGAAGAAGTCCGCCCGGCTATTGACGCTGTGGAAGACTGGAACAACATTGACGCTGGCGAATTGAATGTGTAATTACGTCATTCTGGAGCGTCGCGCAGCGATGCGATAGAATCCAAAAAATTAAGAATGCGGCTCCTATGGGGTCGCATTTCTTTTATATATTCCTTTCTATGAACAGCTTTACTTTCTACAGTCCTACAGAATTTGTTTTTGGTCGTGCCACGGAATCCCAGGTGGGGGAGCTTTGCGCTAAGCATGGCGGGTCTCGCGTGTTGATTATTTACGGTGGCGGAAGTGTGGTGCGCTCCGGCCTTTTGGAACGCGTCAAGAATTCCTTGGCTGCTGCTGGAATTGCCTTTGCTGAAATGGGCGGCGTGCAGCCGAACCCCATTGATACCAAGGTTCGGGTCGGTCTTGAAATTGCCCGCAAATTTAAGCCGGACATGTTGCTGCCGGTGGGTGGCGGTTCCGTTATCGATACGGCCAAGGCTATGGCTGTGGGTTACTATTACGAAGGTGACTTCTGGGATCTTTACGAAGTAGTAGGTGGCAAGAAGAAGGCGACGGGAACCTGTGCGCTGCCTATTGGCGTTGTGCTGACGATTCCTGCTGCAGGTTCCGAGGGTTCCGGCAATGCGGTGATTACCAATACCACTACGAAGGTGAAGGTGGGAATCCGCTATCCAATGCTACTTCGCCCGAAGTTTGCGGTGATGAATCCGGAGCTGACCATGACTTTGCCAGAATGGCAGACTGCCAGCGGCGTCAGCGACATGATGGCCCACATTCTGGAACGTTACCTGAGCAATACTCCCGATGTGCAGATTGGCGACCGCCTTGCCGAAGGTATGCTCCTTGCCATTATGGAATGTGCAGAAAAGGTCATCGCGAATCCCGATGATTACGAAGCCCGCGCCAACATTATGTGGAGCGCCACGGTGGCTCATAACGATACCTGCTCCATCGGCCGCGTTGAAGACTGGAACAGCCATGCCATGGAACATGAAATTTCTGCGGAGTACGATGTTACCCACGGCGCAGGCCTTGCGGTGATTTTCCCTGCGTTCCTGCAGTACGGCGCTAAGCATAATCCCCACAAGATTGCCCAGCTGGGACATCGCGTGTTGGGCATTGCGGACTCCGGCGACGAGGCTGCTGATGCCATGGCTGCAGCCCTTGCCATGAAGACTTGGCTCCACGACAAGCTCCACATGCCGGTGACTTTCGCGCAACTCGGCATAGAAAACCCCAACCTGGAACTTCTCAACGAACGCCTCCACAAGTTGAAGGGTGAGGTTCTTCACGGCTACATGGATCTGGACGCTGCCGCCACCATGGAAATCTACAAGCTGGCTTTGTAAGGTTCGCTGTGTCGGGAATGTTCTATAAATTTTACGGTTGGGAAGGTGCCCCTGAAAAAGTGCGGTACCTTTACGACTTGCTTTCTGAAATCTGGTGCGTTGAAACTTGCGCGCCCCGCCTTCGTCAAAAGTGGTCTCGCGAAAACAAGACTTGCGGACAATGTTCCATTACCGCATTTTTGGTGCAGGACATTTTAGGCGGCGATGTGTATGGCATTCCCTTGCCAGATGGAAGCGTTCACTGCTACAATGTGGTGGGGGAGAGTGTCTTCGACTTGACTAGCGAACAGTTTGACCCGAAGTTTCGCGACGGGTCTTCGGAACCAGGTAAACTTCGTTACGAGAATAATCCCCTGCAGTCTCGTGAGGTTCATTTTGCCAAGGGAGAAAAACGCTTACGTTATGAGTTGTTGAAAGGCCGTTTGCAAGAGATTCTACCGAAAGATTTCAAATAGGATTGCCTTTATTTTATTATCTTAACTCCTGTAAATAATTACAGGAGTTTATATGTCCGTTCAAGTTATGGTAAATGGTATTCCGGGAAACATGGGCAAGATTGTGGCCGAAACCTGCGTGAAGCGCGGCCTGGAACTGGTCCCGTATTCCCTGACTGGTGAAATCATCGTCGAAAACGAATCTGAAGTGGCTGGCAAGACCATCCAGCTTCTGAAGCCCAGCAACCGCGAAGAACGCATCGGTGAAGTTCTTGCCAAGTACCCGAACCTCATCTGCGTTGACTACACTCATCCCACTGCCGTGAACGACAACGCCGCTTTCTACGTAAAGCATAAGATTCCCTTCGTGATGGGCACCACCGGTGGTGACCGTGACGCTCTCCTGAAGCTGGTTGCCGATGCGAACCATCCCAGCGTGATTGCTCCCAACATGAGCAAGCAGATTGTGGCCTTCCAGACCATGATCGAATGGCTGGCTACTGAATTCCCCACCGCCTTCAGCGGCTACAAGCTTTCTGTGGTAGAAAGCCACCAGAAGACCAAGGCTGACACTAGCGGTACTGCTCGTGCCGTGGTTGGCTCCTTCCAGAAGATGGGCTTCAGCTATACTCCGGACGATATCGAAAAGGTCCGCGACGAAAAGAGCCAGATGGAACGTATGGGCGTGCCCGAAGAATACCTGGGCGGTCATGCATTCCACACCTACAGCCTGGACAGCGAAGACGGCACCGTCCACTTCGAATTCCAGCACAACGTGTGCGGCCGTAAGATCTACGCCGAAGGTACCGTTGACGCCGTGAACTTCCTGGCAGAACAGATTGCCGCCGGCACTGCAAAGCCCTTCAACATGATGGACGTCCTCCGCTCCGGTAAGATGCGTTAATCAGCTTAAAGGTTAAAGGATAAAGTTTATAGAAGAATAATGCGAGGCTAAGCCTCGTTGATGAAGAGCGGCGTAGCCGCCTAGCTAAGTTCTTTAACCTTTCCGCTATCACCTCGTCGCTAATATGCGTTCCTATATCCTTAGACGTTTGCTGCTGATGGTCCCGACTCTTATCGGGATTTCATTGGTATGCTTCATCCTGATTCAGTTGCTGCCTGGCGGACCTGTGGAAGAAATGATTTCCCGAGCCCAGCAGGCTGCCGCCATGAAGGGTGGGGTAGATGCGTCCAAGGCGCTGTCGCCAGACCAGATTGCTCAGATCCAGGCCTACTTCGGTTTTGACCAGCCGGCCTGGAAACGCTACCTGACCTGGCTCTGGAACGTTCTCCATCTGGATTTAGGTAACAGCTACACTTACGGCTTGCCTGTCTGGGACGTGATTACCAGCCGTTTCCCCATTTCCTTGTTCTTTGGCTTTACCTCGTTCTTCCTCAGTTATCTGATCTGTATTCCTCTTGGTCTTTGGAAGGCTGTGCGCCACGGAAGCAAACTGGATTCTCTTAGCAGCGGCGTGATTTTCTCGGGCTATGTGATGCCTGGTTACGCCTTGGGTATCTTGCTGATCATCTTTTTGGCAGGCGGCTCCTACCTGGACATTTTCCCGCTAGGCGGCTTGACTTCCGACGAGTTCGAGGACTTTTCCTTCTTTGAAAAGATTGTAGACTTGGCTCACCATCTTGTGCTGCCCATCTTCTGCTACATGATCAGCGAATTTGCGTTCCTTACGTTCCTAATGAAGAACTCTGCCTTGGAGGAACTGGGTAGAGACTACATGCGAACTGCCCTTGCCAAGGGCTTGAGTTTTAGGAAGGCCTTGGTTCACCATGCCCTGCGTAATGCCTTGATTCCCATTGCGACACGTCTCAGCGAAATCTGCACCTTGATGTTTGCCGGAGCCCTTTTGATCGAAAAGGTTTTCGATATCGATGGCATGGGCCTTCTTTACTACAACTCCATGGTGAACCGTGATTATAACGTGGTCATGGGCATCATTTTCCTGAGCAGTTTAATGGCTATGATTGGTCGACTGTTCAGCGATATCCTGTACACCATGGTAGACCCGAGAATCAAATTCAGTTAAAATGAAATGTGAAGAATGAAAAATGAATTAAAACGAATAAATCATTTTTCATCGTTCATACTTCATTCTTCATTTTATATATATTGTTTTCCATGAATAACGAAATCGTTTCTCCTGCTGTTAAAGATTTTCTTTTGTCTCACGGCTATTCTGCCGATGCTGAAATTTCCACTATTGCCGGTGCTGGTTCGGGCCGAAAGTACTACCGTATCGCCAGCGGCGATCGCAGTTGCGTTCTGCAGGTGTCTGCAACGGTGGACGACGATTTCAAACGCTTTGTCGATTATTCCAAGACTTTCGCTGAATATGGCCTTCCGGTCCCTCGAGTCTATTTCGTAGACGAGGCCACCTGTTCCGTGGTGCAGGAAGACCTTGGTGCCCACAACCTCCTGGACAACATTCTTCCTGAAGGTCAGGATAAGAAGTCCGGCAACGTGCGCATTCTCTATCCGGTGGTTATCGATGCTCTGGTCAAGTGGCAGGAAGTTTCCCGCTCTTTGTTCAGTTCCCATTCCGACCTGTGGCTCCGTCGCTTTGACTTTGCCGCCCTCAAGTGGGAAACCGATTATTTTACAGAAAATTTCTTGATGTCCCATAAGGGTATTTCCGAGATTCCGGATTCTGTCCGCAATTTCTATTCCATGATTGCCATTGCCGTGGATGCCCAGCCCAAGGTCCTGATGCATCGCGATTTCCAGAGCCAGAACATCATGGTGAAACCCGATGCCGAAATCGCTTTCGTTGATTATCAAGGCGCTCGCCGCGGTTCCATGTTCTACGATCTTGCAAGTCTTCTTTGGGATCCGTATGTAAGCCTTTCCCTTACCGAGATCAAGGATTTCTTTGA
Organism: Fibrobacter sp.; assembly: GCA_024398965.1. NCBI lineage: Bacteria > Pseudomonadati > Fibrobacterota > Fibrobacteria > Fibrobacterales > Fibrobacteraceae > Fibrobacter > Fibrobacter sp. The sequence continues at coordinate 6,610 of JAKSIF010000032.1, forward strand.
ATACTGGCGCACGTCATTCCGTGAAACCAAGACTTACACAAAGGAAGATGCTTGGGAGGCCTTTATCCATGCAAGCCTTCAGCGCGTAATGCAGGCCATGGGTGCCTACTGCTTCCTTTCCAAGGTCAAGGGAATCCAGAAATTCGAAAAGTACATTGAACCGGGCAAGGCTCAGCTCCGTGTGCTGTTCGCCGAATTCAAGAAGGTTGCCAAGGCTACCAGTCCCGAAGTCTTTGAGTTCATGGAAAAGGCTTTGGCTTAATTACGATTTATGAATTACAAATTACGAGAATTTATTTCTCGTAATTTTTTTTGGTTATTAAGATGGCTTTAGTTTATACGAAGTATTATGCTCAGGCGGAAACCTTTGGCCGAGCCATAGGCTTTGCCTACGATGCCCTGGTTCATGGACCTTGTTCCTTCGATGCCAACGCAACCTGGAAGGGACTTGTTGAACGTGTAAAGCAGGGTGTGTATATGGGGGAGGGACTGCTGCTGCCTCATACTCGAGTTCCCGGTTTGGCTCAACCTCTGATGGCCTTCGTTGTTTGTCCCGAAGGATTGACCGGGATTGAAGTCCGTGGTGGCGAAAAGGCTCAGTTCATGTGCGTTCTGCTGTCTCCGGCGGAATCCGCCACAGCCCATACCATGGTCATTGCAGATATGGCAAAGAAAATGCTGAATCCCGAATGGAAAGCCAAGGCCCTGCAGGTCAAGAGCGATGCCGAAATCAAGGCACTCTTTGAGTAATCCGTAAAAGCCTGCCGTACATTTGAATGAGAGTTCGTCGTGGAGATGAACTCTTTTTTTGCTGAATAAAAGAAACTGCATAAAAAGAAACACCCCGCTTGCGCGAGGTGTCTCCAAATGTTCCAGTTGTCGTTGGAAGAACTTGACTACTAGCGAGAGTAGTATTCCACAACGAGCTGTTCCTGCAGCTGTACGGGGATCTGGTCGCGGAGCGGGAGCTTCACGAGAGAGCCGGACATCTTGCCAGCATCAACAGTCAGATATTCAGGAACGGTTGCGCCTGCTGCCAGGGCTTCCTTGATCTGAACGTGTTCCTTAGACTGTTCGCGAACTGCAATCACGTCACCAGCCTTGAGCTGACGAGACGGAGAGAAGCTACGGACGCCGTTCACGGTGAAGTGACCGTGAGCAACATACTGACGAGCAGCAAAGATGGTGCGAGCGAAGCCCATGCGGAGCACAGCGGCATCGAGACGGGTTTCGAGCAAGATCATCAGGTTGTCACCTGCAGAACCGGCGCGACGGTTGGCTTCCTTATAGGCCTTTGCCAACTGAGCTTCGGAAATGTTGTAGGTGAAACGCAGACGCTGCTTTTCAACGAGCTGCTGCTTGTACACAGAAGCGGACTTCTTGCGGTTCTGACCATGCTGGCCAGGAGCAAAGTGACGACGGTCGAGAGCCTTCTGAGTCTTGTTAGAAACAGCAAGGTCCAAGGAACGGGCAACCTTGCCCTTAGGTCCACGGAAAGAGGACATATTAACCTCGTAAAAGGAAGCTCTTTGGTTAACACGTATGCAGGTAGAGCTTAACACAACATACGCTAAGTGTGACCCATATATAGAAATTCTCGTTAAGGATTTCAAGCCGGAAAGGGGAGACTTGCACCGGAGGAACGGCTTTTTTTAATGAACAATGAACAGTGAACAATGAATAATGTCAGTAATGGCGCCTTCGGCGCTCTGTTTAGAAAGCGGCTTTGCCGCCTTTTTTCAAATTGTTAATGATAACTAAGGTGAGTGAAGCGGCCATGCTTGCATGGGCATTTCCGAGCCGATTATCAACAATAACGAAGTTAATCATTGTTAATTGTTAACTGTTAATTCATATATTTACGCCATGAATTGGAACGAACCCCAGCTGATCGATATCCCCATTGTACACGATGAACGTGGTAACCTGAGCGTTGTGGAAGGGGGCGAACTGATGCCCTTTGATATCAAACGCGTATATTACCTGTACGATGTGCCCGGTGGATCTACCCGCGGGGGGCATGCCCATCGTAAGCTTCGTCAACTGATTTTTGCCGCCAGCGGTAGCTTTGACGTGGTGCTGGACGACGGCAAGACCCGTCAGAAGTTCCAGTTGAACCGTTCCTACAAGGGCTTGTACATTCCCACCATGACCTGGCGTGAAATCGAGAATTTCAGCAGCGGTGCGGTATGCATGGTGTTGGCTTCGGAACATTACGACGCTGCCGACTATATATATGAGTATAATGACTTCCTGAAGGAAGTGGAATAAATAGTCCCGGGGTTCACCCGGGCTTTTTCGTTTAGAAATCCTTGGTGTAGTAGACGTTTACTACAGGCTTTGCCCCGAGAGATTCCTTGTACTTGATAAGGCTTTCGTTCAAGTAGTTTCCGCCCTCTTCGGTGGAAATGCCCCAGCTGAAGTTCTTGAAACCTTCGCGGGCTGCTTCACGCATGGCGTTTACATACAACGTTGTGGTTGGATGGAATTCCTTGAAGTTGTCGTCTGGAGCGATGTACTGGGCGTGAAGAACGCCTACTTCAGGGAAGGCGAATAGCATCATTGCGGCCACATAACGGTCGTTAAGCCAGATACCGCGGAAACGGATTCTTTCCTGAGTCGTGCCGTCTGGGGCGGCAACATTGAGACGCTTTTCCAGATCGCAAAGTTCTTCCATGGAATGAACCGGCTTTACGTTATGCTTGGCCTTGGAAATTTCGAGGAAACTGTAGAATTCCTGAAGTTCCCTGGAGGGTTTGCCGGTTTGAACATCGGCCGCATTGAATGCCCGGTAGATAATATCGAACTTTTCAGAATTGCGGAAGATGCGGCGGCAGTCCTTTTCGCAGTTGGCCAGAGGGTCGGCAATCTGGTTGCGGTCGGCATCCACGAGGGTGGTACAGGAACTGAGTTCCGTATGGCGGGTGTATCCCAGATGCTCCAGGGCGTATTCGATTACATCCGGAGATTCCTTGGCGAAAAGGGCCGGAGTAATCTTGAGTCTAACCTTCTTGTATTTGCTTGCGAAAAGCTGGTCTGCAAATTTCAGGGCTTCCATGACTCGGCTTGCAGAGTAGAATGCCTTGCTGAATATGGGACCACCGAAAGTTGAACCCTGATGGGATACGAAAGTCTTGCTACCATCCGGTTCCTGGATTTCGTTGCCTGGAAAATAGACTGCAATGGTTCCGCTACGTTCTAGTGCGAAGCTTGCATCCTTAAAACGATTTTCCGGATGGTAGTTGAGAAACTGCCTGCTCTGTAAAAAAGTCCCATTGACGGATTCCTGGAAAACAAAGTTGTCCAGTCGATGGTCCAGTTCCTTTTTGTAGTTCAGCAGTTCAAGCATATCCTTAAAGTAGTAAATCTTCATCATTTATATTTGCCATTTCATCGCCTTTACGGCAAAAATTGTTTTTTAGAAAGAGGATATTTACTACTTTGGATTCCATGACAAAAGTTCCCTACTATCCCTTGAAGCGCGTGGTGGATTCCTACGAAGGTGAATTGCAGAAGGCAACGAACCGTGTGGTGGAATCCGGATGGTTTATTCGCGGTAAAGAATGCGAATCCTTTGAAAAGGACTTTGCTGATTATTGCGGGGCCAAGTATTGCGTTGGGGTAGGGAATGGCCTGGAAGCTCTTTCCTTGATATTGAAGGGTTATATTGAACTTGGCCGCTTGGAACTGGGTGACGGGGTGATTGTTCCTAGTAACACCTTTATTGCAACCTGGCTTGCGGTAAAGGCTGCAGGACTGGTTCCCATGCCAGCGGAACCTGATTCTGAAACTTCCGTCTTGAATTTGGAAAATGTACAGAAGGCTCTTGTTCACGGCCAGTACAGCAGTGTCCGGGTGAAGGCCATTCTGGCTGTACACCTGTATGGACGTCTTTGCCCTATGGATAGGCTTAAGGCCTTTGCTGAAGAACGTGACCTGCTTCTGCTGGAAGATGCTGCCCAGGCCCATGGTGCCGCCATGATGTGCGTTTCCGCTGAGGATGGTGCGCAGAAGATGTATCGCGCAGGAAATCTGGGTGATGCCGCCGGCTTCAGCTTCTATCCTGGCAAGAACCTTGGGGCTCTTGGGGATGCAGGCGCTGTAGTCACTTCAGACGAAAATCTGGCCTGCGTGGTGCGCATGCTTGCCAATTACGGCTCCGAAAAGAAGTACGTCCACGAATACGTCGGTGAAAATTCCCGCCTGGATGAAATTCAGGCAGCCGTACTGTCTGTTAAGCTTCCTCGGCTGGAGGCAGAAAATGAAAGCCGCCGTAAGCTGGCGGAACGCTATTGCCAGGAAATAAGGAACCCTCTGGTTCGCCTTCCCATGGTAGCTCCTGAAAGAAGAATTTCCCACGTATGGCATATCTTTGCTGTCCACTGTGAACTTCCCGATGGTTCCAGCTGTCGTGACGCCCTCCAGAAACATCTGGCAGGACTTGGCGTGGAAACGCTGATTCATTACCCCACGCCGCCCCACAGGCAGAAGGCCTTTGTGGATACTTACGGCGTGGTGGACTATCCCGTTGCAGAAAAGCTTGCCCGGGAAGAGCTAAGTTTGCCGCTACATCCCTATATGACCGAGGATGAAATCCAGTCCGTCATCGACGGCGTAAACAGTTTTAACCCTACCGAAGTTTCTGCGAAGGCGGGTGCGTAATGTTTGCGAAGAGTTTTTTTGGCTCCGGTGCTGTTACTGCCTTCAATGCCTTTCGTGCCTTTGCCATCAATAAGCTGCTGGCCATATTTCTACCTCCGGCAGCCTTTGCCTGCGTGGGGCAGTTCCTGAACTTGATGTCCATCGGTCAGGCGACATCTAGCCTTGCCTTGCAAAACGGATGGACCAGCCTTACAGCCCAACATAAGGACGATGAAAAATCCCTCTTGGGAGTTTGGCGTGGCGGTGTTCGCCTAACAACCTTCGCCACGATCTTTACCTGTGTAGCAGCAGTCCTGTTCTGCTTCATGGCCCCTCTGGAAACCTTGTTCCCGGGAATGAACACCCGCTTGGTTCAGGCTGCAATTCTCTTTTCCTTGCCGGGAATTTTTGCAACGAACTTGATTACCATTAGTGCCGCGGTCATGAACGGCCTTGGCCAGAATCGAAAGTGGGCCCTCATCAACATGGTGGCTTCCGCCTGGCAGGTCCTTTGGGTGGCCTTCTTCCTCTATACGGAACGGCTTTCTGTGTTGTCCATCATTGCAACCCAGTCCATCTTTGCTGGCGTTTTTGCAATGCAGATTGCCTCTAGGGCTGGCTTTAGCCTAAAGCGAATCTGGTCAACCGCCTTGGATACCCGTGAACCTTGGGTTTCCTATGCCTTGATGGGCCTAGTGCCCATGATTCTTTCTCCCGTGGTTTTGACGGTCATCCGAGTCTCCGTTGACTCCAGTTTTGGTCACGATGCTGCAGGCATCTGGCAGAGCATCTGGAAGATTTCCGACTTTCTCTTTATGATGATGTCTGCAATCCTTTGCGTCATCATCCTGCCCAAGGTTTCTGCACGGCTCTCTCGTGGTGATTTCCAGAAGTTGTTCTATCCCTTGCTGCTTCGCGTCATGGGCATTTCTCTAGTGGCAACCTTGGTCCTGTATTTTGGCCGAGGAATCCTGGTGCAGGTCTTGCTGTCCAGTGCCTACATGGGAGCGGTGGACTATATGCCCTTGCAACTGGTCGGAGATTTCTTTAGGTCTGGAGGTTACGCCTTGGCCTTGGTGCTGATTGCCCGCCGGGAAACAAAGACGTTCCTGTCCATTGAAATTTTCGGGGAAGTGTTCCTTGCCGTAGGAACCCTTGTGGGAATCAAGTTCCTTGAATTTAACGGTCCCATGGCAGCCTATGCTGCAGAGAATTTCCTGTACTTTGTTATCATGTTCATTGCCGTAGGTCGATTAAAATGGAATGCGCAGTAGATAACGTGATTGTACAGAATCCTTTCGAGAACATTTATGCTCGAAAGTTTGCCGAAGGTTCGGAACAGGAACAGCGGGAATTGCCTCCTGTGGTTTCTGTTCTTTTGGCAAGTTATAACCACGAGAAGTATGTGGAATCTGCGGTGCGCTCCGTTATGGGCCAGAAAGGCATTCCCTTTGAACTGATTGTGGTTGATGATGGAAGCTCGGACAAGTCTCCCGAAATTTTGGAGAGCCTTTCCAAGGAACTTCACTTCACCTTTGTTCATCGTCCCAACAAGGGTGTTATCGCAACTTGCAATGAGATGCTTTCCTTGGCTCGCGGCAAGTATTTCTGCACCTTTTCTTCCGATGATATCATGCCGGCGGAACGACTGGCTAAACAGGTCCATTTTATGGAAACCCATCCCCGCGCTGTAGGATGTTTCGGCCAGGTAAGGCCCATGTCTGAGGAGGGCGTTGTGGGGGAGGAACTTGACCCGCAGTTTCTGGAAGCGGTTCCGGAAATTTTCTTTGACGAATTTTTCCTGGGATTGAAACCTCTCCATGGCTGCGCAGAAATGTTTGTGACCCAAAAGATCAAGGATCTAGGTGGTTACGACAGCCGATTCTTCTTTGAAGATTATCCCTTGTACTTGAAGGTTCTTTACGAGTTTGGTCCCCAGCCTGTAAGCCCCGATGTGGAGTGCTGTTATTATAGGACTCATGGGTCCAATCTCCACGCCAATCATAACCGCATGTATGGGGAAATTTTACGCATCATTGATCTTTACAAGGATCATAAGCTTTATTCCAAGGCGGTTAAGGTGTGGAAGGCTCGCTGGTTCTCGGCCCTGGCGTATAACCAAAAGGGGGAGGCCCTTAAGCGTTTGCCTAAGCTGGCTAGTTTCAGCCCGGCGTTCCTAAAACGATTGCCCAAGCTGTTTATACCTTCAATCTTTCTGACCCGTTAACCTTAAACACACCCCTTCATCCTTCACTGTTATGGTCATATCCGTTTGCATGGCAACCTACAATGGCGCTCGATATATCCGCCAACAACTGGAAAGCATCCTGCTGCAGTTACCTGGTTCGCCTACGGATAATTCTTTGGCCGAAGTAATTGTTTCCGACGACGGTTCTACGGATGAAACCCTTAGGATAATTCAGGAACTGGGGGATGCCCGAGTTCGGATTCTTCCAGCAGGTTCCCGCCTTGGGCCTATCTACAATTTTGAACGAGCCCTTAGGGAGGCCAAGGGCGATGTCATCTTCCTTTCGGACCAAGACGACATTTGGCTGCCGGGGAAGGTTCATGCCATGCTGGAGGCCTTGGGCTATGATGGCTCCACCTTCGGGCCTGTCGCTCCCCTCCTTGCAATTCACGATGCCAACATCATCGATGGGGAAGGCGCTCAAATGGCCGGCTCCATGTGGCAGACCCGTCCCTATAAGGCAGGCGTTTTTAGCAATTGGTTAAAGAATTCCTTTTCCGGATGTTGCATGTCCTTCAGGCGTGAACTTCTGGCTTCCGCCCTCCCGTTCCCGAAGGATCTTCCCATGCACGACCAGTGGCTAGGAATTCTTGCGGAACGTAGGTCTTCCGTGGTTGCGGTTCATCGCCCGCTGATCGGTTACCGCGTGCATACGTCAAACGCCACCAACCTTACGGCCAGTGGCGCACTTCGAAAAAAGGTGGGCTTTGTCCAGCGCTTACGTTGGCGCCTTAATTTGCTGAAGGCTCTTCTTTCGGCTCGATAAATCCGCCGGCGGCAACGAACTCCTGCCAGCCCACTTGCAAGAATGCTCCTGCTCGGGTCAGGTTTCCCTGGGCGTCTTCGTAATCCTTGAGGATTCTGCTCCATTCCTTGGTGTCACGGATAACCTTGACGTCCTTGGTAATCTTGCGTATGAGCAGGTCTTGCTTCCACTGGGCGGCTTCGCCAAGGTACTTGCATGAAACGTCCAGAGCGTCCAGGTAGGCGGGGAGGGCGTTCAAGAATTTCATCTCGAAGTCCTTTGCCTTGGGCTTGGCCTGGGCCAGCAGGTTTTTCTGGTTGATGACGTTACGGCGGAGCTCACTCATAAGGCGAACGATTCGCTCAAAGTCGACCTGGGGCCAGAACATGCTGAACGGCCACATCTTTTTCCAGTGGAACTTGAACATGGATTCGTGTGCGGTGTTCTTTGCACGCAGAAGCTCCTTCAAATTGCTGAAAATAATCTGGGACGGTAACATGTTGTTCTGGAAATTTTCACTCATGTGGGGCAATATAACTAAAAAATGAGGGGATAATTGCTGAAAACGGCCCATATTTCCAATTCTTAACTTGCATTTTCAAAATAAGGAATTAAATTCTATGCCATAAAACTTATAAAGGGTTGATAATGAACAACAAAAAATTCAAAATTCTTCTTATCGTGGACATCGTCCTCATTGTAGGTCTGTTTGCGTTGATGATGGTTCTTAAGGGCGGTTACAACGATCAGGCCCAGAAGTCTGTAAACGAACAGGTTGGAGCCTATCTGGAACAGTCCAACGGTGTTCTTCAGGAACAGTGGAAGTCCGTTGACCAATATGGCATGGCCTGGAAGCTCGTGTTCACCACCTTGACTGGTGACAAGTCCGAAAAGTCCTTCGACGCTGCTGTCAAGGCTATCGAAGAAAACAAGGAAGCTCGCTTCAACCAGCTTTCCCGTATGTACACCGCCGCAGGTATTCCTCCTCAGGCTCAGAACGGCATTAACGAAAAGGCCGGCCTTGCTGACAAGTTCCTTCTGAAGGACGAAAACGGCGTTAAGGAAGTGGCTTGCGGTAAGAACTGCGTTGCAACCTTTACCTTTGCCAAGGGCAAGCTGAAGGAAGCCGACTACAAGGCTCTTGCCAACTACAACATGGCAGAAAACTTTAAGCTGGAAGCTCCCGCATCCTTCCATTTCGAATAAGGGGTAGTAACAATGAATTTAAAGACTATTTCTATCGCCTTGGCCGCTGTGGCAGTTCTTCTGTTGGCAACTCTTCTTATGCAGAAGGGTGGCTACGTTTCCCAGGCTACCGAACATTATAACAAGACTACCGAAAAGTCCTACAAGGGCGCATCCCAGGTGGTTGAATACGTGAACACCTCCATCGAAACCAACAAGTCCGTCTGGGCTCTGGCTTGCGAAGTGGTGCAGACCGTCAAGACCTCCCAGGATCAGGCTCGTCTCGAAGCAAAGTTCTTCCCCTCCACCAAGGGTACCATGAGCATTGCTAACAAGACCCGCAAGTTTGAAGCAACCGGTGACTACTACATCGTTTCCAACTTCGCCAACGTGGAAGTAGACAAGAAGACCGACGTCAAGTCTCTCTCTGGTCTTACTTCCGTTAACGTCAACGCACTCCTTGGCATCATGACTGCTGCCGAAGAACCTGAAGAAGACGAAGAAATGGAAGAGGAAGAAGCACCGGCTCCCAAGAAGGCTGCAAAGCCTGCCAAGGGTAAGAAGGGCAAGAAGGGTAAGAAGCGCTAATCTAGCAAGCTAGAATTGGTGCTAAAAACCTAACTCTTTGACTCTCAACGAGTTACGAAAACGGTCCGAATTTCGGACCGTTTTTTGTTGTTTTTGCCCCTCCGTGTCATCCTGAGCGAAGTGAAGGATCTAGCTGTTTTTAAACAGATTTAAGCATTTTAAAACTTTAAAGGACTGGGGAGAAAAGCTAAATTTCCCCTCGTAAAATTCAAAAAAACACAAGGTGCCGGCTAACCCCCGGCAAGAGGTAAAAATGCTCATTCTTCGTGGTACTCCGGCTTTGTCGGACTTCCGTCTCCAGAAACTTCTGGCTGACTTCAAGAAAGAAAACCTGAACGTCACAAGCGTTTACGCTGAATTCCTCCATGTGGTGGATCTGTCCGCCGATCTTTCCGCATCCGAAAAGGAAACTCTGGAAAAGGTGCTCCACTACGGCCCCATGCGTGAAGCCAAGGCTCTGGAAGGTGAACTGTTCGTGGTTTGCCCCCGTCCGGGTACCATCAGCCCCTGGAGCTCCAAGGCTACCGATATCGCTCACATCTGCGGCCTGCCCGCCATCAAACGTATCGAACGCGCCATCGCCTACTACGTAAAGTTTGACGGTGCTGCTTCCGCCGACGCCCGCAAGGTTATCGAAGCCAAGATCCACGACCGCATGACTCAGGCCGTGTTCGCAGACCAGGCTTCCCTGGACGTTCTCTTCAGCAAGGAAGAACCGCGCCCCCTGAACATTATTCCGGTCCTTACTGAAGGCCGTGAAGCTCTCGTCAAGGCAGACAAGGCCATGGGCCTCGCTCTTTCCGCCGACGAAATTGATTACCTGGTGAACAACTTTACCGCTCTCAAGCGCAATCCCACCGACGTGGAACTGTACATGTTCGCTCAGGCCAACTCCGAACATTGCCGCCACAAGGTATTCGGTGCCGAATGGACCATCGACGGCGTCAAGCAGGACAAGTCCCTGTTCCAGATGATCAAGAACACCTACGCTCTGCACAACACCAACATCTTCAGCGCCTATAAGGATAACGCTGCCGTGATGAAGGGTGCAACCGCCGGTCGTTTCTACGCTGACCCTCGCACCAACAAGTACGACTTCCACAACGAAGAAGTGGACATCTTGATGAAGGTGGAAACTCATAACCACCCCACAGCAATTTCTCCGTTCCCCGGTGCTGCAACCGGTAGTGGCGGTGAAATCCGTGACGAAGGTGCAACTGGTAAGGGTTCCAAGCCGAAGGCTGGCCTCACTGGCTTTAGCGTTTCCAACCTGAAGCTTCCTGGTGCCGTTCAGCCTTGGGAAAAGGACTTCGGTAGCCCGTCCCGTATCGCTTCCGCTCTGGACATCATGATCGACGGTCCTCTTGGCGGTGCCGCTTTCAACAACGAATACGGCCGTCCCAACATCCTGGGTTACTTCCGTACTTTCGAACAGGAAGTTTCTGCTGAAAAGGGTAACGAAGTTCGCGGTTACCACAAGCCCATTATGCTGGCTGGCGGTCTCGGCAACATCAAGCACGACCACATCGAAAAGGGCCACATCGACCCGGGTGACCACCTGGTAGTTCTGGGCGGTCCTGCAATGCTTATCGGCCTTGGTGGCGGTGCAGCAAGCTCTGTGGCCAACGGTGCCGGTAACGAATCTCTGGACTTTGCTTCTGTGCAGCGCGAAAACCCCGAAATGGAACGCCGTTGCCAGGAAGTCATCGACCGTTGCTGGGCAATGGACGACGAAAACCCCATTACCTTCATTCACGATGTGGGTGCAGGTGGACTTTCCAACGCCTTCCCGGAACTGGTGAACGATGGCGGCCTCGGCGGTAAGTTTGAACTCCGTAACGTTCCTAACGACGAACCGGGTATGAGCCCCTTCGAAATCTGGAGTAACGAATCCCAGGAACGTTATGTGATCGCCGTTGCCGGCAACAAGCTGGACGTGTTCGACGCTATCTGTAAGCGTGAACGTTGCCCCTATGCTGTAGTTGGCGAAGCTATTCCTGAAAAGCATTTGACTCTTACCGATAAGCACTTCGGTTCTACTCCTATCGACATGCCGCTGGAAGTCCTTTTGGGCAAGCCGCCTCGCATGATCCGTAACGAAAAGAGCCAGAAGCGTCCCCTTACTTCCCAGGTGGTTCCTGCTGATGCATCCATCAAGGATATTGCACACCGCGTTCTCGCAAACCCCACTGTGGCAGACAAGACCTTCTTGATCTCCATCGGTGACCGTTCCGTGACCGGTATGATCTGCCGCGACCAGATGGTCGGCCCCTGGCAGGTTCCTGTTGCTGACTGCGCTGTGACCTCTGCAACTCTCGACACCTACGAAGGTGAAGTGATGTCCATGGGTGAACGCGCTCCGATCGCTCTTATCTCTCCGGCTGCTGCAGCCCGCATGACTGTTGCAGAATCCCTCACCAACATGGCTGCCGCTTACGTTCCGGATATGGGCCGCGTAAACCTTTCCGCAAACTGGATGGCAACTCCCAACTACGAAGGTGACGGTGCCGACCTGTACGAAGCTGTAAAGGCTATCGGTATGGAACTCTGCCCGGAACTGGGCATCACCATTCCGGTGGGTAAGGACTCCATGTCCATGAGCACTGTATGGCAGGACGAAAAGGGTAGCCACCGCGTTACCGCTCCGATCTCCCTGGTCATCAGCGCCTTCTCTCCCTGCGCCGACGTTCGCAAGACCATGACCCCGCAGCTGATCCAGAATAACGACACTACCTTGATGCTTGTTGACCTGGCTCGCGGTAAGAACCGTATGGGTGCATCCATTGCAGCCCAGGTTTACAACATGCTTGGCGACAAGGCTCCGGACGTTGATTCCGCTAAGGAACTCCGCGCCTTCTTCGAAACCATCCAGAAGCTCAATGCCGACGGCAAGATCATGGCTTACCACGATAAGTCTGATGGCGGTCTCTATACCACCGTTACCGAAATGGCATTCGCAGGCCACGTTGGTGTTACTTTGGATGTAAACGCTCTCCAGGGCAACGTCATCGACGCTCTCTTCAACGAAGAACTGGGCGCTGTGCTTCAGGTTGCAAATGCAGACGTTGCTGCTGTTAAGGCTGCCTTCGCTGCTGCAGGTCTTGGCGACACCGTTTCTGAAATCGGTAAGCTGAACAACACTTACAACATCGTCATTGGCGACTACGCCGAAGGCCTCTCTGACCTTCGCGCTATCTGGTCCGATACCACACGCCGCATCGCCGCCCTCCGCGACAATCCGGCTTGCGCCGAAAGCGAATACCAGCTGAAGTTGGAACAGGATGATCCGGGCATCACTCCGAAGGTCACCTTCGATCTCAATGCAAGCGCAAAGATCATCAAGGATTACTCTAGCCGCCCGAAGATGGCTATCCTCCGTGAACAGGGCGTCAACGGTGAACTGGAAATGGCTGCTGCATTTGCTAAGGCAGGTTTCGAGTCCATCGACGTTCACATGACCGATATCTTGAGCGGTCGCGTAAGCCTGAAGGACTTCAACGGTCTGGTGGCTTGCGGTGGCTTTAGCTACGGTGACGTTCTTGGCGCTGGCGAAGGCTGGGCAAAGAGCATCTTGTTCAACCCCAAGGCTCGCGCAGAATTCGAAGCCTACTTCAACCGTAAGGATACCTTCACTCTGGGCGTCTGCAACGGCTGCCAGATGGTTTCCAACCTGAAGGATTTGATTCCTGGCGCAAAGCACTGGCCCCGCTTCGTTCAGAACCTCTCTGAACGCTTCGAAGCCCGTTTCGCAAGCTTGAAGGTGGAAGATACCCCGGCTGTGCTCCTGAAGGGTATGGCTGGCTCTGTGCTGCCTATCGCAGTGGCTCACGGTGAAGGCCGCGCAGAATTCGCATCTCGGGTCGCTGCAGAAGCCTGCTTGAAGACTGGCCTCGTGGCTCTCCGCTACGTGGACGGCAAGCACGAATACACCGAACGCTACCCGCTGAACCCCAACGGTTCACCCTTCGCCATCAACGGTCTCTGCTCTGAAGACGGTCGCGCTCTCGTCATGATGCCGCACCCGGAACGCGTGTTCCGTACCTGCCAGTACTCCTGGCATCCGGCTGAATGGGGCGAAGACGGTCCGTGGATGCAGCTGTTCCGCAACGGCCGTATCTTTGTGGGCTAGCCAGGGTCGAATGCGGCCTGGCCGTATCTTTGTTGGGTAGCCTCTTTTACACTATTCACTAAAAACATCCGCTTCCTGCTTTACCGCAGGGGCGGATTTTTTTTGAAAAATCAATAAAGTTTTCGAAAGTTTACGTGTGAAAGACAGGTCGTTGGTGTTTGCCAAAATTTACAGCGAAAATCCATTTCACAAAGCTATATTTGTGTCATTAAAAAGGGTTTCGACATGAATAGAGTTTCATCTACTTTGGCATTGGTTTTGGGTGCTTTTGTAACAATTAGTTCTGCAGCTCAGATTCAGGGATTTATTTCGGGTTATGCACCTGGTGACATCACTGAAAAAAAAGAAAAAAAGGGTGGCGCAGAATCTGAGATTGATCTTCACTCTGACTTTGCATGGGGGCTGGGCGCCGAGTTCTTGGTTTTCCCTGTTGGTCCTCTTATGGTTGGTGGCGGCCTTGGTTACATGGGCATGCAAAAAGATGGTGATAATGGTATTGTTTTGCCTGCATTCCCGTTCTGGGCATCTGTTGGTGCAATTGCTCCTGAAGAATGGAAGGCTCGCCCTTATGTAGAGGCAAGAATTGGTTATCCTATTCCGGCAACAACCCTTAAGACCTGGTGGAATGAACCGGTTAATTTCTTTGTGATGGGCAATGTCGGTGTTCAATTGCCGTACCACATGGGCGTTGAATTTAACTGCACTTATTTGACCATGGAGAAATACTTTGCCGCAGAAGGTTACAAGTTCCGTTTGAACTCTCTGAAGTTCGGTGGCTCCATTACAGTTCACTTCGATTTGTTCAAGAATTCTGCACAACCGGCTCCTACTCCTGCTGAACCGGAAAAGACTGCAGAAGAACCTGTAGCCGAGGAATTCTCTTATGGATATCAATCTGATGAACAGACTGCTGTAGAACCTGTTGCAGAAGAAGCGGTTGCAGACTCGGCTTCCTACGGCGTTCCTTCTGAGGAAACTCCTGTTGAAGAATCTGCAGAACCTGCTCCTGAAGAACAGGTTGCTCCTGCCGAAGACGCTGTGACTGAAGAATCCGCGGAAGAAACTCCTGCGGAGGAACCTGTAGCCGAGGCTCCTGTTGAAGAGCCTGCTCCCGAACCTGCTGCAGAACCTGCCCCCGAACCGGAAAAGAAACCTGTTGCAAAGAAGAAAAAGGCTGCCAGCAAGAAAAAGACAACCAAGAAGGCTCCGGCAAAGAAGACCTCCAAGAAAAGGACTACGTCTAGAAAGAGACGTTAGAGTTTTTGTGGGTTGAAGAGATATGCCGCTTTTTGCGGCATTTCTTTTATGTAGTTTCAAGGATGTATTTGTTTGTGAAAATTGAGGCACTTTAAATGTCAGAACAATCTTTATCTCGCGAATCTTTGGTGGAATTCTTCGGTGCGGAAGAATACACTCGCTTGTGTCGCCATGAGGCTGGTCATGCGCTGGTTGCGTTACTTTTTAAGCGCCCTCTGGAATATGTGAAGATGACAAACTCCAAGGAACGCCCAGGTATTACCCGCATCTCCGGCAGCGATCTGGAAGGTTCCGCCCACATCGCAATCGCGGGACATATTTCCGAATTCATTATCCGCAAGAACTTCGCCTGCGATCTGGACACTGTGCTTAAGGAACTGCCTGCGGAACTGTACAAGAGCGATGCGGACTACCAGAGTTTTCAGGCCGCCTGCTATTACTACAAGATGTCGGAAGTGAACGTTGTGGAGCAGTGCTATAACGTGCTCATGGCCTGCCAGAAACCGCTGATGGCTATTGTTGACGGCCTGGAACAGCGCACTTACCTGAGCCGGGTCGATATTGAAAATCTTCTGAAAGTTTAAACGGCTTTTACACGGAATTTCGTCCGTGAAATGTCGCCACCCTTTTCGTAAAAAACAGATTGGTCTATATTGCCCTTTGAGGTGATATATGATTAGGATGTTTATGCGGCGGGTGGCAATTTTTATAGGATGTGTATTGCTACTGGCTTGTGGAGAGGCTGGGACGGGTGCACAAGAATTTGTGTCGGAAAATTCTTCGGCAAATTCTAGTGCCGATCAAAAAACGGATTCTTTGTACCAGGAAATTGTAGGAAAGGACTCTTCAATTTCTTTGGAAAATGTTGTTGAGGAAACTCCTTCTTCCAGCAGCACCAATACGTGGATTGGTCTTAGTTCCAGCGAATCCATTGAAACATCAAGTTCTAGTGAAATTCAAAATCAATCAAGTGAAATTTCTAATCAACCTAGTTTAAATGAAGTTGTCGAACTGCTTCCAAACAATGGTATTCCCTATATCCGCATTACGGTTCCCGATAGTGTAGCGTTAAATGACACCACCGAAAATGGGGAGGCCGTTTATAGTGAGGCATTCATTGAGATTGCGGGGAACGGACTGTATGGCGACGTGAAGGCGGCGGGGAAGGTTCGTTACCGCGGAAATTCTACTCGCCTGTGGTATCCTAAGAAACCGTACCGCATCAAGTTTAACGAGAAGGTGGAAGTTCTTGGGTTGGCTGCCAATAAGGATTGGGTCTTGCTGGCCAATTACCGCGATCAGAGCAAGTTCATGAATGCCGTAGTTTTCGACATGGCCCGCAACATGGGAAACTTCAAGTTTGTGAACGCCAACCGTTTTGTAGAAGTAGAAGTGAACGGTGATTACAAGGGCGTCTACCAGCTGACAGAACAGATTGAGCAGGCTGCCAACCGTGTGAACATTGACAAGGCTACAGGTGTATTGTTCAATATGGATAAGGATGATGGCCCGGAATTGAATACTTGGGAACACAACAATTTCTGGAGCAGCGTTTACAAGTTGCCTATGGCTGTGAAGTATCCAAAGGATGTTACGGCTACCGCTCTGGAATCCATCCAGGCGGATTTCGCGAAAGTGGAACAGGCCGTTGCTGATGGCGATTTCGCAACGTTCTCTGCCCTGATGGATGTGGCGACTTTCATAGACTACTTGATTATTCAGGAAGTGACCCGCAATGTGGAATTGGAGGCTCCCCGCAGCACATATCTTTACAAGGAAAGCTCTGAGGGCAAATATGCCTTCGGCCCCATTTGGGATTATGACGGCGGTTTCGGCTACAGCTGGAATGAAGAAACCTTTGAATACTTCGGCGAGAATTCCTGGATCTTAAGTAGCGGCAATCCTAGCAAGAGTCCCTTCAATTGTGTCGCAGAAAACATGAGTGCATGGGGTTATTGTAACACCGCAAATAATGGGGCCGGCGGCCGCGGCGGTATGGGTGGATTCGGCGGGTTTGGTCCCGGCGGTTCCGCAGCGGCCTGGGATGGCTACGGCGAAAGCGGTTTCTTTACCAACATGTTCAGCAACGAAGAATTCCTGGCTGCCTATAAGGCCCGCTGGAATGAACTGAAAGATGTTTTGTTTGATTATGCAACCGCTAATCTAGACGGCTATGTGACGCAGTGCCAGAAAGCTCTGGAAAATGATGCCGCACGCTGGCAACCCAAACGCAGCTACGTCACGGATGTTGCCTCCCTTAAAAGCTGGCTGCAAAAAAGGATTGCTGATTACTCGAGTATAGTGGCCGCGTATTAATTCGAAGTTTGTTTGGGTAAAAAAAGACCAGTCTCAAAATGAGAACTGGTCTTTTTATTAGTCCTTTAGGGATTATCCGCCACGAACGTGGCGGATGTAAAAACCGCCCGCTATGCGGGTGGATTAAAGCTTAAGCATTTCTGAATTTTGAAAAAGGAATGTCCCCAAATTGGTAATGTTTAGTTGTTCAAGCCAACACTATCAAAATGGAGACATCCCAAAATGGCAGAAAGTCTAGCGCACACAAAGTATGTGTGCAAATATCATATTGTATTTACTCCCAAGTACCGTCGCAAAGTCATCTTTTACGAATTGCGGGCAGATATCCGCCAAATTATAAAAGATTTGTGCAAATGGAAAGGTGTGACCATAATTGAAGGGCATCTAATGTGCGACCACATTCATCTACTCCTTTCAATACCTCCCAAATATTCGGTCTCAAATTTTATGGGCTACTTAAAAGGTAAATCAGCGATGATGATTTTTGAGCGGCATGCCAACTTGAAATACAAGTACGGTAATAAACACTTCTGGGCCACGGGGTATTACGTGAGTACGGTGGGTTTAAACACTGCGACCGTACAAAAGTATATCCGAGAGCAGGAGAAAGCTGATCAGATAGAAGATAAGCTGACTACAAAAGAATACGCCGACCCTTTCAAGGGTGGCCGGTAATCAGTCCACAATGGCTTGAACGAAGAGAAAGCCAGCGTCATTAAGGCGCTGGCAGTAATAACCCCTTCTAGGGGTAGATCAAACCACCCCTCTTAGGGGTGGTTTGTGATTTGTGGATCCTATCGGTCGCAAAGCTCCCTCCAGGATGACGTCTTTGATTACTTCAAAGCGGCAATCCGTGAGTCACAAGCAGCCGGTATTAACCGGCTGTGGTGACGAGAGCACTCGCTAGTCGCAGGTTCTTTATTGCGATTAAGCGAGTGCGGCAATAATAGCGTCGCCCATGCCGGTGGTGCCGACCTTGGTGCAGCCTTCCTGGTAGATGTCGCCAGTGCGGTAGCCCTGAGAAATCACCTTTTCGCAAGCGGCTTCGATTGCGCGTGCAGCTTCTTCTTCCTTGAAGGTGTAGCGCAGCATCAAAGCGGTGGAGAGGATCTGGGCCAGCGGGTTAGCGATGCCCTTGCCAGCGATGTCCGGAGCGGAACCACCTGCCGGTTCGTACAGACCGAAGGAACCTTCAGCAATAGAAGCGGAGGGGAGGAGGCCCATGGAACCGGTGAGCATTGCGCATTCGTCGGTAAGGATGTCGCCGAACAGGTTCGGGCAGAGCATCACGTCGAAGTCGCGGGGGCGCTTGAGGAGCTGCATAGCAGCGTTGTCCACATAAAGGTGTTCGAGAGTCAGTTCCGGATAATCCTTGATGACTTCGTTCACAACTTCGCGCCACAGAACGGAAGTGGTAAGAACG
The DNA here is from genome assembly GCA_024398965.1 of Fibrobacter sp. NCBI lineage: Bacteria > Pseudomonadati > Fibrobacterota > Fibrobacteria > Fibrobacterales > Fibrobacteraceae > Fibrobacter > Fibrobacter sp. The sequence goes on from JAKSIF010000032.1 coordinate 25,142, forward strand.
TTAGCCTTATCGATGGAAGCAACCTTCTTGTTGCGGAGCATAGCGGCGTCGAAAGCGAAGCGAGCGATGCGTTCCACTTCGTAGCGGCTGTACTTCATGGTGTCGAAACCGATTTCTTCCTTGGAGCCAGGAACGCCTTCGCGGCCCTTGGGCTGACCGAAGTAAACGTCACCAGTCAGTTCACGAACGGTAAGGATGTTGAAGCCGTCACCGACGATATCGGAACGCAGCGGGCAAGCACCGGCCAGTTCCTTATAGACGCGAGCGGGGCGGAGGTTGCAGAAAAGCTTGAAGTGCTTACGGAGCGGGAGGAGAGCACCGCGTTCCGGCTGCAGGTTAGGAGGAAGGTGTTCCCACTTGGGGCCGCCCACAGAACCGAAAAGAATACAGTCAGAAGCTTCACCCAGCTTGAGGGTGGATTCCGGCAGGGGAGAACCGCTTTCGTCGTAAGCAGCGCCACCGACGTTTGCCCATTCAGCATTCACGTCGAAGCCGAACTTCTTGGAAACAACGTCCAGAACGCGGACAGCTTCCTTCATCACTTCCGGACCGATACCGTCGCCCGGGAGAACTGCAATCTTGTAATTCTTGCTCATTATTGAGTCCTTTTTAAGGTTTGTTTATTTGAACGGGTCAAATCTAGTAATTTTTCTCTCGCGGGTGGAAACTCTTGTGCTCCTGCTTGATGAATTCCTTGTCCACGTGGGTGTAGATCTGGGTGGTGCTGATGTCGGCGTGGCCCAGCAGTTCCTGCAGCACGCGAAGGTCCATGCCTGCTTCCAGGCAGTGGGTGGCGAAACTGTGCCTGAACGTGTGGGGCGACACCTGCTTTGTCAGGTGAAGCGTATGCTGCTGTACAATTTTCCAAGCGCCCATGCGGCTCATGGGCTTGCCGTGGATGTTTAAAATTACGTTGTCTGTAGTGGGGTGGGTAAGGGGGCGGCCTCGCTCGATCCATTCCCTAAGATTTTCCTTGGCTTTGCTTCCCAGAGGAATTAGACGCTGCTTGTTGCCCTTGCCGATAGGTGTCAGCCATTCGTTGTCCAGGTCCAGCTGGGAAAGCTTGATGCCTAAGGTTTCTGAGATTCGAAGTCCGGCGCTGTACATCAGTTCGAACAGGGCGGTGTCTCGCAGAGGATTCTTGCCGTGGGCCGCACTTTCAAAAACGCTGTCCACCTCTTCTCGTGTGAGATATTCTGGCAGGTAGTGGCCCAGGCGTGGTGTTGCTAACATCGACTCGGTGCTGAAGTCGTACTCACCCTGGTTCTGCATGTACTTCAGGAACCCGCGAAGGCTGGAAAAATGCCGCGCGATACTTGTGGCCGCGTACTCCGCCTGGTCTCCATCTTTCTTTTTGCTTTGCAGCGCAGAGCCCGAAGCGTCGTCGCCTTTAACCCGGCTGGCAGTAGCAGTCAAAAACTGATCCAACTTCTCGGGAGTCAGTTCCTTCAAGTCAAGAGATTGATCGTCTAGCCAACCGACGAAGTGTCGCAGGTCCTCCTGATAGCTTTGAATCGTGGCTGGGGATAGGTTCCGTTCCACACCGAGGAAGGCCAAGTAGGCGTCAAGACGATTTGAATTAAGACTCAAAGGACTGGTCCAATTATGATGTATGAATTATGAGTTATGAGATGAAGCGAATATATAAATGTTTGACCGTTTTAAGACGAATTCTCCCCGCATTTCTGGTAATTCATAATTAGTAATTCATAAATGCGAAAAAATTTTAAATTTTTTCTCAATTCCCCTTGCCAAGTCTAGTCGATAATTCTATAATTGTGCCCGTCGATGAGACATCGCGACAATGGATGATTAGCTCAGTTGGTAGAGCAGCTGACTCTTAATCAGCGGGTCGCAGG